>JAESTH010000243.1 GCA_016763695.1 Alcanivoracaceae bacterium | reverse complement strand
GTAGCTCAGGGGGAGAGCACCTCGTTGACATCGAGGGGGTCGGCAGTTCGATCCTGCCCGAGCCCACCAACACAAGTTATTGATATTACTCATTTTATTTGATCCTATACATTCCAGTTTTTACAAATGCCTTTTTATTTGTCACTAGTTTGTCATTAATCACTTTATCTGAAAGTATTTGCCTTTCGCAATGAGCCTGTATTTTGAATAGAAAAACTTCAATAGCATCAATAGCTCCACCCTTGTACTTGTGATATTTGCATTTTGGGGGAATAATGTTTATTATCTGGATAACCGTTGGAATTGCTTAAGGATAACTTTAGGGAAATAATTTTTAATTGATAACAGCAATAAATTTACTTAAATCCATCCATTTTTGCATGAATATCATATTCTCCTTCAATAGTAATAGATTCAACGCTGAATTAGGAAAGCCTTATCTTTGGATTTAAATATATAACCCTCTGTAATCCTAAGCAATCTCATTTTGACATTTATGACGCCTTCAACCATAGCCTTGAATTAGAAATAGTATTAACAGGTATCACAATTGCTGGAGAAGGCCCTATTAAGTTGTGTTTTTAAGTAACTGATTTTGGATATGACCCCAAAACTTTTAACTGGGTGGTGATTCTTTTTAATAATCTTAATGCTTTTGCCAGATTTTCATCTTCGCTGTGTCCATCGACATCTATAAAGAAGACATAGTCCCATTTGCCCCGTTTTGATGGTCGTGATTCAATTCGGGTCATGCTGACTCCACATTCTGACAGTGGTTTCAGGATATGAAATAATGCACCAGGTTGATCCTTTGCTGCTACCAGTAATGATGTTTTATCATCACCGCTGGTAACCAATATCTGTTTGCCAATGACTAAAAATCTTGTAGAATTATCACTGCGGTCTTCAATCTCTTTGTGTAATACAGTTAGGCCGTACATAGTAGCAGCACTAATGCCTGCAATGGCAGCCGTGTGATCGGTATATTGTGCGCGTTTAGCCGCTTCAGCATTTGAGCTGACGGCAATACATTCAGCATGAGGCATGTTCTCATTAATCCAACCCCTGCATTGGGCTAATGATTGTCGGTGTGAAAAAATGGTGTTAATTTCATTTAAGTCTTCTGCTCTACTCATCAAATTATGATGGATAGGTAAATCCAGTTCACCGCATATTTTTAAGGGTGAAGATAAAAACATATCCAGGGTATTGTTAACAGCACCTTCTGTAGAGTTTTCAACGGGAACCATACCAAAATCGGCAATACCAGCTTCTACTTCGGCAAAGACATGGTCTATACTGGTAACAGGCATAGCAGATACTGAGTGCCCAAAGTATTTGTATGTTGCCATCTCAGAAAAAGTGCCAGCAGGGCCTAAATAAGCAATATTTAATGGTTTCTGTTGGGCCAGGCAGGCTGACATAATTTCCCTGAATAAGCGCACCAGAGTTTCATCTTTTAGTGGTCCTTTATTTCGTGCTTTAACAGCCCGCAAAACCTGTGCTTCGCGCTCTGGTCGGTAAAAAGCACCACCTGATTCAGATTTAGCCTTGGTTTGAGCCACTTGCGAGGCAATATTTGCCCGTTGTGAGATAAGCTGCTGAATTGATGAATCGATGTTGTCAATTTCATCTCTTAGTTTTGATAAATCGATTTTATTATCATTGCCTTTTTTAACCATGATCTTTCTCAAATTGTTGCATGAACTCAATTAGGGCATTGACCCCAGCAATCGGCATGGCATTGTAGAGACTTGCTCGCATACCACCAACAGCTCGATGACCCTTAATGGCCTTAATACCAACAGCATCAGCTTGTTGAACAAATGTTTCATTGAGGTTTTCATCCGCTAATAAAAAGGTAACATTGACCTTGGAACGATTGTCAACTTTAACATTATTGCTATAAAAGTTACTGTTATCGATGAAATCATAAAGTTTAGCAGATTTTTGTGTGTTTCTACTTTCTATGGCAGATAAACCGCCAGTACTTTTAATCCAGTTAAGCATCAGATTCATAACATACCATGGAAAAGTGGGTGGAGTATTCCATAGTGAATCATGTTTTGCATAAGTACGATAATCTAGCATCAGCGGTAAATTGTTGGGTGCTATATCAAGCATAGATTTTTTGATAATGACTATTGTGATACCTGCAATACCTAAATTCTTTTGTGCGCTGGCATAGATGAGATGATATTTGCTGACATCAATCGGTCTGGTCATCAAATTTGAGGTCATGTCACAGAACATCGGTACCCCGTTGTTTTCAGGGATGTCTTGCCATTCAACCCCTTCTAACGTTTCATTGGTGGTATAGTGAAAATAATCAAAGCTATCATCCAGTTGTGACATGTCATATTCAGGAATTGCCGTATATATTTCACCCTGTTTATAGGGTACTAAGGGCCTGGCATTACAAAATTTTTGTGCTTCTAAAATAGCTGATTTACCCCAGTGCCCATGTACAAAATACATGGTTTTACCAGTTAAGCTGGAAAAACTCATTGGCATCATGGAATACTGAAGTCGAGCGCCACCTGGAGTCATTAGAATGTCATATTCATCAGAAATATCAAGAATTTCACGAACCAATAACTCCGTTTCCTTAACAAGATTTCTAAATACTGGCCCTCGGTGAGAAACTTCCATTACCGAAGAGCCTGTGCCTCGCCAGTCAGGCATATCATCAATAATCTGTTGTTTAACAGAATCAGGTAGCATGGCTGGACCAGGGGCAAAATTGTATATTTTATTATCTTGATTAATCATAATGTTATAGATTTGTGAAAATTTGTTTATTAATATATGTTCTAATGAACCTCAGTAATTTGGATAATAACATGAAATTTAAAAATAGCATTAAAGAGAATGAAGTCACAGATGAAAAATTTTATAAATCTCGTAGAGACTTTATAAAATCGGCTACAATCATAACTGCCAGTACTCTATTTGGACAAACAGTTGCGAATGCTTTTGAAATCGGTCAACATGAAAGCATCAGTAAATATAATATAAAAAATGAAGATATAACGGCCGAAAAATATGCTACCAGCTACAATAATTTTTATGAATTCAACACCTCAAAAGAGGGACCTGCAAAAATTGCCCATACTTTGAAACCAAAACCATGGAAAGTAGAAATATCAGGACATGCTGCCAAGACGGGAATTTTTGACTTAGAAGATATTCTGGCTAAACAGCAGCTAGAAGAAAGAATCTACAGATTTCGTTGTGTTGAAGCATGGTCTATGGTGATTCCGTGGCTGGGTTTTAGATTATCTGATTTAATCAAGCAGTTTGAACCCACTTCAAAAGCCAAATATGTTTATTTTGAAACTTTAGAAGATCCAAAACAGTTTCCTGGACAACATCGTAGGACCATCCCTTGGCCATATCGTGAAGGTTTAAGAATGGATGAAGCCATGAATGAGTTAAGCTTTCTGGCAGTTGGCATGTATGGTGAAAAATTACCCAATCAAAATGGTGCACCCTTGCGTTTAGTTCTGCCATGGAAATATGGTTTTAAGAGTATTAAATCTATCGTCAAAATTTCTTTCGTTGAAAAACAGCCCGTCAATTCATGGCAACAGATTGCAGATCATGAATATGGTTTTTATGCTAACGTTAATCCAGAAGTTGATCACCCAAGGTGGTCACAGGCATCAGAACGAAGAATAGGAGCAGGGTTTTCATTGTTCAATCCAAGGATTGATACCCTGATGTATAATGGTTATGGTGATTATGTTGCTGAAATGTATAAGGGTTTGAATCTAAAAAAACATTTCTGAGTAGGCACACAATATTTGTTATTCTGTAATGGATAAAATACTTATATTTACTCTTTCATCAGATGACAACCAGCCTGACATAGGGGGGGGCTGTGTTACTTCAGATGTGTATACATTCTCAAAAATTTGTTTTTTATTAAATCTTAAATTTAATTGCTTATAAATTCAATTAGTTAACTGTTTCGGCGCCTGTCCCACATATGCCATATATATCGCCAGACAGCAAGATTTATCGTATTACCTCCAACATTCAACCTGAATGCAACCTGAATGGGTCAGTGTTTGATTCTCGCCTGATGGCGAAATATTATTTGCCAATATACATAAAAACTTTGGTATGACGATTACTATTCAAGGTGATTGGAAATCGTTGCGTGTATAATTAAGCACCTTAAGATATTTAATGAAATAGGCAAATGAGTAACAGCTATAACAAATGGTTAAAATTTGAACCAATACTACATATATTATTTTGGTTTTTTGCTTTGTTTTTTCAATATTTAAAATTTTTGGGTTTAGATCTAGAAGCCAGTCCAATGCATTGCTTTACTGAAATGGGTTTTAATATGATTCCTGCTTATTTGCTGTATTTATGGATATTACCAACTAAAACCAGTAAGCCATCATTGGTCATTATACCTCTTATGTTTATTTTAAATGCATGGATTTATACGCTTATTGATAGCAATTTTCATTTTGAAATCTCCCATCCTTGGCATGCCTTTTTTATTACATTAATAAGACATGTGTCATTTAGTTTATTTATTTTTGCTTTGTTTGCAATTAAACATATGTATAAAAAACAAAAAGAAATTGAAGACATTAGTTCAAAAGAACAACAAGCGCAATTAAGGTTGTTAAAAAGCCAAATCAATCCACATTTTCTCTTCAATACGCTCAATACCATTTATGCCAGTGCATTAGAAAAAGATGAAATGACACCTGAATTAATATTAAAACTGTCTGATAATTTTCGTTATATATTACATGAAGGGCAAAAGAACACAGTTCCAATTGAAAAAGAAGTAATTCATATCAAGGATTACATTAATTTACAGGAAAAAAGATTATCTGATAAAATCATCATGAACTGGCATGAATCTATTGATAATTATCAGCAACAAATCCCACCCTTATTGATCATTTCTTTTATAGAGAATGCCTTTAAGTACAGCAGTATGCTAATTGGCCAAGGGCATGAGATTAATTGTAATCTGTCATTAGAGAACAATCATTTGATTTTTTTCTGTGAAAATCATTATAACTTAAACCAAGACATTGATAAAAACTGGAAAGAAAGTGGTATTGGCATTCAAAATACCACAAAGCGTTTAAAATTATTATTTCCAGACAAACACAATTTAGCTATAAATGCCCAAAATGAGACATTTACTGTCAATCTGAGTATTGAATTGTGATGGAATGTATCATTTTAGAAGATGAAATACCAGCACAAAAGGTATTGCAAGGATATATTAAAAATACACCATTTCTTTCTCTACTGGGCACTTAT
>JAESTH010000242.1 GCA_016763695.1 Alcanivoracaceae bacterium | reverse complement strand
GAAGTTAATTCTGTATTAAAACAAATTAAGGCGGATAAAATCCCCGTTATTGATGTCTATAACAAAATAGACTTATCACAAATTGCTGCCAAAGTTAATAGAGATGAAGAAGAGGGACTGGTTAAACAATGTTGGCTATCAGCTGAAACAGGCGCAGGGGTAAAAATGTTGTTAACAGCCATTGAAGAACGCTTTAATCGTACCCATGTACTGAAAGATATTCTTTTGCCAGCACATCTTGGTAAGCTTAGAGCTATTTTTTACCAATGGGATGCTATTCGTAAAGATAATTACAATGATGATAACAGTTGGTCGTTAAGGGTTGAACTGGCGCCCGAAAAGTGGAAAATGCTAGCAGCAAGAGATGACGAATGTGGTAAGTTTATCCACCAAATATTATAAGAGAACACTTGGAGTAAATTATGGCCTGGAATGAACCTGGCGGAAACAAAAACAACGATACTGGCGGCAACAAAGGTAATGATGGCAAGAAACCCAACAACCCATGGGGTTCTGGTGGCAATCAGCCACCTGATTTAGAGCAATTAATCACCAACTTTTTTAATAACATAAAAAAAGTACTTGGAATGAATAACAACAGCAATGGTGGATCAGCTTTCCCTATTTTTCTGGTATTATTGGCAATAGCTGTTTATGGCGTATGGACATCGGCACATAAAATTGGCCCCTCTGAACGAGGAGTAGTGCTGGTTTTTGGTGAATATTCCAAGACCATGACACCAGGTCTAAATTTTACCTGGCCGAAACCTATTTCAGAAGTTTATAAAGTTGATATCAGCCAATTGTACTCTGTGGGTGAAAAAGGCGAAATGTTAACAGAAGATAAAAACTTAGTCTTCCTTGAGTTTGATATCCAATATCGTATCCGTGAAAGTAAAGTAACAGACTACCTGTTTATGCTAGAAAATCCAGAATCAACAGTCAAACATGCGGCAGAAAGTGCGGTAAGACAGGTGGTAGGTACTAACACCATGAGCCATTTGTTGAATGAAAATCGTGAAGTTGCAATTAACAATATTGTTGAAGAGTTACAGGCGATGCTTGATCAATATACCTCTGGTATACAGGTAACTAACTTCAACTTTAAAGAAGTACATCCACCAGCACAAGTTAAAGGTGCGTTTGATGATGTGGTAAAGGCTAGGGAAGATGCCAAAACTTTTATCAATGAAGCCAATGAGTATGCCAGACAGGAAATACCACTGGCAGAAGGTGATGCACTGAAGATTGTTCAGGAAGCAGAAGCCTATAAACAGGCGATTATTGCCAAATCTGAAGGTGAATCACAACAGTTTGATTTGGTCAGAGAACAGTATGAGCTGGCACCAGAAGTCACCAGAGAACGATTATATCTGGAAACCATGGAGAATGTATTTAGCAGAACATCCAAAGTATTGATCGACTCAGAAAACAGCAATAACATGATGTACTTACCTTTGGATCAGATGTTAAAAAATAGCAAAAAAACAAACGAGTCAATTTATTTAGGCACCACCACTGTTACTGTTCCTGCAGAAAAATCCAACTCGTCATATGAGCGCAGTAGTAGAAATTCAACATCAAAATTAAGTAGAAGAGGACGCCAATAATGAGCAACAAATTACCAATACTTCTGATATTAATCATCTTAACAGTCATAGGCTTAAAGGCTTTTACTTTTACGGTCAACGAAAAAGAGCTGGCACTCAAACTCAAAATTGGTAAAGTGGTTAAAGCTGACTACACGCCGGGTTTGCAGTGGAAGATACCAGGTGTACATGAAGTCATAAAATTTGATTCACGTATTCAGACACTTGATAATAAACCAACCTCAATATTAAACACTGATAATGAATATCTTGAAGTAGATTATTTTGTTAAATGGCGTATCAAGGATGTGGTGACCTATTACACCACCTTTAGCGGTTTTCAGGCAGACGCTGAAAGACGCTTAAGTGATGTTATCAAAAATGCATTATTAGAAGAATTTTCTCACCGGACTTTGCAACAGGTTATTTCAACTCAGCGAACAGAGATAATGGAATCTTTAAAACAAAAATCTAAACCAATTGCTGATAACTTTGGTATTGAAGTGGTCGATGTCAGAATAAAACGCATCAATCTAAGTGATGCAGTGAGTGAATCTGTATTTGGCAGAATGCGCTCAGAAAGAGCGGCTGAAGCAGCAGAGCATCGCTCAAATGGTGAAAAAGAAGCCGTCAATATCCGCGCAAACACAGATAAGCAGGTACGAATCCTGGTTGCTGAAGCGACAAAAAGTGCAGCATTATTAAATGGTCAAGGTGATGCCACTGCGACCAGGGTATATGCTGAGGCTTACAATCAGAACAAAGAACTATATTCATTTTTAAGGAGTCTGGAAGCATATAACAAAAGCTTTAATGGTTCTGGTAGCATGATGATATTAGACCCAAAGTCAGATTTCTTTAAACATTTTAACACAAAATAAAACGAGTTAACGGACACGTATAAATGAAAAAAAATGCAGTTGTTTTAGGTACACAATGGGGCGATGAAGGCAAAGGCAAGATCGTAGATTTATTAACTGATAAAGCTGATGCCGTTGTTCGATTTCAGGGTGGACACAATGCTGGACACACACTTATTATCAATGGACACAAAACCGTGTTACACCTCGTTCCTTCAGGAATTTTGCGAGAGGGAGTGGATTGTTATATAGGTAATGGTGTGGTGGTTGAACCACAAGCCTTGTTAAAAGAAATTAAGCAGCTTGAAGAAGCCAATGTTGATGTTAAGTCTCGCTTAAAAATTTCATCAGCAGCGCCTATTATTATGCCTTATCATATCCTGCTTGATCAACTGCGGGAAAAGGCCAAAGGAGGCAAAGCCATAGGTACGACAGGGCGCGGCATAGGCCCAGCTTATGAGGATAAAGTGGCAAGACGGGGTATTCGTTTTGGTGATTTATTTTCACCACAACGCCTTAAGGAAAAACTCAGCGAGACCCTGTCTTATCATAACTTTGTTATTGAACATTATTTCAAACAGCAACCATTAGATTTTGATAGCGTTTATCAACAGGCATTGGCTTATGGTGAAGAGCTCAAACAAATGAATGCCGATGTAACGGCCGAATTACACAAGTTACAACAGCAGGGCAAATCAATATTACTGGAAGGTGCTCAAGGCTCGCTCTTGGATATTGATCATGGTACTTATCCCTTTGTGACCTCTTCCAACACCACGGCTGGCGCTGCATCAACCGGCACAGGTTTGGGTGTGACTGATATTAACTATGTATTAGGTATAACCAAAGCTTACACTACTCGTGTGGGTTCTGGCCCTTTTCCTACAGAGTTATTTGATGATGATGGCAAGATGCTGGCTAAAAATGGTGTAGAATTTGGTGCCACCACAGGTAGACCCAGACGCTGCGGTTGGCTAGATTTAGTGGCATTAAAACGTGCCATTCAGATCAACGGAGTCACAGGTATTTGTGTGACAAAGCTGGATGTGCTGGATACTTTTGAAAAAATAAAGTTATGTACGGCCTATCAAGTTGCAGAACAGGAACTTAGTGAATTCCCCGCCTCCGCTGAAGCATGGGAAAATATTCAACCCATTTATGAAAGTATGGATGGCTGGATGAGCAAGACTCAGGGTATGACCGAGATAAATGACTTGCCAGCACAGGCACTGGCATTGATTGATAAGATTGAAAGCTATACAGGCTCACCTGTACATATGATTTCTACTGGTCCCGATAGAAACGAAAATATAATTATTCATAATCCATTTGAGTAAACACATATACTTCCAAAATAACGCTGTCATTCCTGCGTAGGCAGGAATCTTTCTTGTGGGAATGACGGAGTTAATCGATAATGATCAAGAATTTTTTAAAGCAGTGTCTAGAATTTTATACTCGCTATTCAATAAATCATTAAGTGTATAACCACCAATTTGGGTGCGAATCAGCCTTAATACGGGTAGTCCAACATGAGCCATCATTCTACGAACCTGACGGTTACGGCCTTCATTGATGGTGATTTCTAACCAGGATGTGGGGCTGTTTTGTCTTTGCCTGATGGGCGGGCTTCTCTTCCAGACAAATTGCGGTTGTTTAGCCAATAGTTTGATGGCAACAGCACTAGCCTTGCCGTCCTTTAGGATAACGCCCTTTCTTAGTGATTGCAAAGCCATTTTTTTTGCCACGCCTTCAACTTGTATCAGGTAAACTTTGTTGACCTTATATTTTGGGTTGGCTAGTCTGTTTTTTAACTTGCCATCATCTGTCAATAACATCAGTCCTTCACTGTCATAATCCAGTCGACCAATAGCGTAGACTTTTTTTACATCAATGAAATCAGCCAAAGTTTGTCTACCCTGATCATCTGTAAATTGGCTTAATACACGATAAGGTTTGTTAAAAGCAATTAACATTGTAATTGTTGTAAAAAACGTCTGGGCGCATTTTCAAAGCTGCCATTACTCATAAAAATAACATGACAATCCTGCGCACATAAGCCAGCTAAAGATGTCAAAAGCTTATCTACCGACTCTATTAATTTTACACCTTGAACTTGTAGGTTTTTAAAGGCTGTATTTTCCCAGCTGAGGTGAGGATAATTCATAACAATGGCAACATCAGCACCTTTAAGTGATTCAGGTAGAGCATTGGCATGTGCACCTGTGCGCATGGAGTTACTGCGCGGCTCAAAAATAGCGATAAGTTGCCTGTCACCTATCTTGTTCTTTATACCATCAATTGTGGTGGCAATAGCACTTGGGTGATGGGCAAAATCATCAAATATACTGATACCTTGCGCCTTACCAATAAATTCCATACGGCGTTTAATACCTTTGAACTTTTCTAGAGTAAAAGCTGATTGACTTAAACTGACATCTTGTTGCAAGGCAGCAGCCATGGCTGCAAGGGCATTAAACATGTTGTGTTTGCCAGTGAGATTCCAGTTTATTGAGGCCTGTTTTTGCCCCTGGTAATAAACATCAAATTGTGAGTAATCTGTTTTTTTAGCATTGGCCCAGATATCAGCCGTATCATCAGATCCAAAACTCAGGGTTTGAGTCCAACAGCCCATTTTTACAACCTGAGCTAAATTAGGGTCTTCATTGTTTATAATAATGGTGCCATTATCAGCAATGGTACGAATGAAATGATGAAATTGGGTTTTTATGGCATCAAGATCTGGAAATATATCAGCATGATCAAACTCAAGATTATTGAGAATAGCAATGTTGGCATGATAATGCACAAATTTTGAGCGCTTGTCAAAGAAGGCAGAATCATATTCATCGGCTTCAATAACAAAACATTCGGATGAGGTATTTTTGGCAGAGATTCCAAAATCTTCTGCCACTCCACCAATTAAAAATCCAGGATTATGCTCATTATCCTCCAGTATCCAAGCCAGCATAGATGAGGTAGTGGTTTTACCGTGAGTGCCAGCAACAGCAAACACTTTTTTATGTCGTAGCAAATGTTCACCCAGCCATTGAGGACCTGAAGAAAAATGCTGTTTTGCACGTAATAAAGATTCGATGACAGGCATACCGCGGGTCATGACGTTACCAACAATGACTTCATCATATTTGTCTTTAAGCACAGAGTCATCATAACCTTGATGCATATTGATGCACAAGCTTTCAAGCTGAGTACTCATAGGTGGATAAACATTTTTATCGGAGCCACTGACTTCGTAACCAAGAGATCTGGCTAAAACAGCCAGCCCTCCCATAAAAGTTCCACAGATCCCAAGTATATGTATTTTCATGCAAGCCATTGTTTAACAAAAAAATCATTTTATCATGATATAATCCGCGCTTAAATCATTTTTACTTATGTACTTCCATGACTATTCATTATGATCAATTTATTGATGCCAAGGGCACGAGATGTCCACAGCCATTATTATTGGCAAAACAGGGTATTAAGCAAATAAACAGTAAACAGGTCATATTATTGGAGGCAACAGATCCGCACACCGATTTAGATTTAGAGGTTTGGTGTGAAAGGTTTGGTCATAAAATTATTAGCACAGAAGTTCAGGATAATGTTTATCGATTTTGGATTGAAAAAACAGTGCCATAAAAAACCCCAACAAAAAGTCAGGGTTTAAGTTTACTGTATTAAAAGTCGCCAGCGGCTCCTTTTTCCATAATTGTCTGAATAATGGTTTTAACTCGGTTTGCTTTTTCAAAAAGTTTCGGAGGCAGTGTTTCTCCGCCATGTAAAATCATATCCATATTCATAGAATAAAGGGCAAAATCACCATTTTCATCTTCGACCATGGCAATTCTACAGGGAAGATAGGCAGAAATAAACTTGTTGTAATCTATCATTAAACGCGCTGTTCTGGCATCACAAAACTCAAATATTTTCAAATATCTTTGCGGCTCACCGGTTTCTGCAAAAACCTGTTCTGATAATGGCAGTTCACCAACAATTTTCATATTCATGTCATTGGCGACAAGCTTCATGGACTCTTCAGCATCTTCTTTGCTGACACCTTCAGCAAATGGGATAACCCACACGGTTGCTTCTGCGGTCACTTTAGAGACCTTAAGTTTTTGCCACATATCCCAATATACTTCACCTGCTTTTGGATCAAGTTGCTTAAAGATTTTATAATCTTCACCAAACTTTGAATAGCCATAAATGCCAGCAATTATGGCTAGTAAACCAATCAGTGCAAGGATGTTTTTTATAAAATTCATTTCGTATATCTCTCTGTTTAATACTCAAGGAAACCTAGTAAAGCTTCCCTGAGATAAAAAATTGTAACTTACAGCGCTTTTTTCAACCACGCTGAATAGTTATAAAAATTAATGTTTAGAAGAACTACCTTTAAGAACAAAACCACCATTTTCAGTTTCAGCAGTACCAGTAAACTCAAATGGCTTACCCTCTACTTGTGAAAGTTTTAAAGTATAAACCTCACCTTCTTCAACATCAGTATCACCGCTACCAGGGAAAGTTACAGTGGCCTGTGCTCCTGTCTTACCAGCTATACCATAACGTGTTCTGTAGAATTTCGATCCCCAAGCCATTTTGAAATAATTATCAATATTATCATCACTCATATTAGCCATTTCTGTACCACTCCATGATGTGATAACATCACCAAATTCATCCATCAACTCAGCTTTAATAATATATGCTGCCTGAGTATCAGGGCCAGCGTTGACATAACCATACCAAGATAGTGAGCCATCTTGTTTCATATGTACTTTTGAAATCTGTATGTTTTGGTGATGAAATCCAACACGAGGCTTAAGTTTACTATAAGTTGCTCCGTAAAGAACGTTGTAAAAACCAACAATAAAAACAAATGTAAGAGCAGCCATCCATAGGCTAAACTTCTTTAGACCATCATTACTGATTGGTAAAGGTCCAGAAAATAACCATGGAAAAATTTTCCAGTTACCTATACCAGTATTGGCTAGTTTATTATCGATAGAATAATAACCAGCACCAGTAATATATACCCCTGCTGAAATAGCAAATCCAAAGGCAGCCATTGTCCATTCGTCCAGACAGGTGGACCCCATCCAGCCAAATACCAACATCATACCAAAGTTTAATAACATACCACCAACGGCAGCAGAGCGTGTAGCAAAACCAAAGATCAGAGCCAAACCAACAGCTAATTCAGCAAAAGAAAACAGCCACATGGTGAAATTCATTAATGGCACATTTTGTATCACTGCAACCAAAGTTTCTGGCATAAATGACCCAGGGTAAGCTGCGGCAATTTTATTACCAACAAAATTGGCATGCTCAACATCCAATTTAAAATGATTGCCATCAGCTGGTGCTACTGCATAAATGGCACGACGAGAAAACCCGCCCCAAAAAATAAAGCCCAGTGTGAAACGAATCGCCAGACTTGATAAACCCATTTGACCATAAGTGTTTTGCACTTCCTGGCTATGATTGTTAGTTGACATGAAAATCTCCTCGTATTGTGTCTTTTTTTGTTAGCTATGAAGTATATCATATTTATTTAGCAACTGCTACATTAGCAATTGCTTATATTAGGCAATTAAAATAATTAAAGAGGACATAGGCCCCCTTTAATTACAAAGTAATAGCAGCAATTTATTCTACAGATTCATCTTCCATAGACAAAAAGACGGTATTGGCATTTAGTCTGTTGACGCTACTAAAAGCAGGCATATCTTCAAATTTTGACCAGTCTGTGGCTTCATAAGCATCTACAAACTCTTCCATTTCCTCAACAGCATCACCCATCACTTCACGCATAAATTTCAGATAACTTTTGGTTAACTTAATCGCATCAGTTGGATTACCTGAGGCCGGTCCATGTCCTGGAACCAGCAGATTCAATTTCAAACCTTGTTCCATACCTGCCAAGGTGTTTATCCATTTTGAAGTGCTGCCACCGCCGATAAATGGGACACGCCCGCCAAAAATGATATCACCAGAAAATAATACACCATCTTCCTTGGCTAATAAGGTTAAATCACCATCAGAATGAGCAGCTCCCACCACATTGATGACAAACTGTTGTCCACCTAATTCAAATTCTGTGGTTTTGTCAATGATTACATCTGGTTCAACAATATAGGTCTGTTCATTGACCCATGGTTTTAATGATTCTCTTCTTTCGGCTAATCTGGCCGGGGCTGATTCAGCATTAATGTATTTATAGCTACCAATGGGAGCGATTATTTCGGCTCCTATTTCTTTAAATACCTGAGCACCATATAAGTGGTCCGCATGGTAATGGGTAATGATGACCTTCTTTATGGGTTTATCAGTGACTTTACGAATTCGTTTGAGTAACTCAACAGCCAATGGAGGAGAACCTAAAGCGTCTATAACGACAACCCCAGCGTCTGTAACCACGAAACCAGCATTGGAAATAAAGCCGCCATTATCGGTGGCAATACCAGCTTTACCCTGAACTTGATAAGTATGAGGTGCTAGTTTCTTGGTTTCCATCTCTATTTCTAAAGGTGGGTATTTAGTCAATACTGTTGCTTCTAAAGCAGCCGTGTCAGCAACTTCTGTTTTGTTAGCTTGTCCAGTTTGACATGAAGCCAAAGAAACGAAACTTGTCAAAATAATAGCTAAAGCCAGCCTGTTATTAATGAATTTATTCATGATTTTCCTCTTATTTCATATAATTAATGTGATAATGGGCAAAAGTATAACACAAAACATCTGTTATATTAGCAACATCTTATATACAAATTACAAAGCAATAAAAAAAGGAGTCTTACTAATGGCAGTTAACAGCATAAACACAAAAGTAGCTGTTGCAAAAATATAGCCAAGAATACTTTTTAATCCAGAAGACTTTAAAGCCATAAAGCCAAAACCAATATATATCACTAAAGCAATGATTTTTGCAGCCAGCCAGGTGTGATAAAAAGGATTAAAATTGGCGATATAAGCTAAACTGATAGCCGATACTAATAATAATGTATCATTAACATGTGGAATAATTTTTAAAAACCTGGAGATAGGTTTATTAAAAATTTTCAGGAAAAATCGGTATTGAAATAATAATATGCTAATGGTAATAAACAGCATATGTGAATATTTAATTGCAGCATACATTTATTTTTTTGCTCCCAGCTTTTTATATATTATTGCCATTGGATGAAATCCAGTAAACCCAGTCTAAAATAAGGCAACACCAACAAAGGTGGATAAGCATAATCAGGAATCCTGAGCACTATTTAAGATTGACAGCTTTGGTTTTCCAAAGCCTGATTTATGGACCTTTTTAAGTAAAAGTCATAAAAATCTATGGCACCACCAGTGCCGACAATACGCTTGCCGATTTCTCTACCATTTTTATCCAAAAAAAGTACGGTAGGTGTAAGTGTGGCTTTAATTGAGCGTGCATAATCGATTGATTTTACTTTCCCCCCATCAAAAGCAATGTGGGTATCTTTGCTATCAATAAGAAGTTCTCGCAATAACCATTTACTGTTTAATTCACCGTTTTTTACTTCGGGTACAAAAATAAGTTTTTTTAATTTTATGCAATAAGGACAGCTTTCACGGCTAACCATCACTACCATGACCTTGTTTTCCTGGCAGGCACGTTGCCCCAAAGTTTGGAAATTCTGCAAATATAACAGGCGCTCATAACCATCAGAATAAGCACAATTTGTTATAAAAACTATGGAGATAAAAAGCAAAACACGACGAGTCATTATCTTTGTAAATGTTGTTAAAGAGGCTATTTAACCCTATATTGATAGCATTAGCAATTGTAAATAGCCGCATAATCTAAATACAATTATATTTCAAATAGAGAAACAACATCATAAATGTTAGAATAACTTTTTTCAAAACCCAAGATATTATGAAACATAAATTAATTATACTCCTGATAGTTTGTAGCAGTTTACTGACTAACACACAAACATTAGCCAAAAAGCCATCGGTGGAAGACGCTGAAAAGTTTCTGAGAAATGTTGAGACAACATTAATTGAAGAAGGTGAATTTGCAGCCAGAACTGCCTGGGTACAGGCTAATTTCATCACAGAAGATACCGTATGGCTGGGGGCAAAAAGCAATGAAAAAGTATTAGCCATACAAGTCAAATTTGCCATTGAAGCCAGCAAATACGACAAAACAAAATTACCTGCGGATATGCGTAGAAAAATGAAGTTGCTAAAAAATGGACTCACATTGGCGGCACCACTTGATGTCAGCAAAAACAAACAACTAGCACAGATTACTTCCAGTTTAGAAGCCATGTACGGTACAGGTAAGTATTGCAAAGATGAAAAATGCCAAACCTTAAATGACCTGGAAGAGATCATGACACACTCACGCAACAGTGATGAATTGTTAGAAGCTTGGCAAGGCTGGAGAACTATTTCTCCACCCATGAAAGACAAATATGCAAAAATGGTGAAATTGGCCAATGAAGGTGCAAGAAACTTGGGCTTCAAAGACACAGGAGCCATGTGGCGTTCACAATATGATATGCCAGCTGATGAGTTTTCTAAAGAACTGGATCATCAGTTTAAACAGGTTAAACCACTTTATCAGGCATTACAATGCCATGTTAGAGCAAAATTGACAGAGCATTATGGCAAGCAAGTAATGGGTGATGATGGTATGATTCCTGCTCATTTACTAGGTAACATGTGGGCACAATCCTGGTCAAATATTTATGACTTGGTTAAACCTGCAGCGGATGTTGAGGGATCGCCAATTAATGTAACTAAACTATTACAGGATAATAATTACGATCATATTAAAATGGTTAAAGCTGGTGAAGACTTCTTTACCTCACTGGGCTTGCCAGCCTTGCCAGAAACATTTTGGCAGCGTTCACTATTTTTAAAACCACAAGACCGTGAAGTGGTCTGCCATGCCAGTGCTTGGGATTTAGACAATGTTGATGATTTACGCATTAAAATGTGTATTAAAATTGATCAGGAAGATTTCATCACCATTCATCACGAATTGGGCCATAACTTTTATCAACGTGCTTACAAAGATCAAAGCATGATTTATCGCATCGGTGCCAATGATGGTTTTCATGAAGCCATTGGTGACACAATCGCCTTATCAATCACACCTGATTATCTAGAAAAAATTGGTTTAATTGACAAAGTACCCAAAAGTGATAGTGATTTAGGTATGTTGATGCAAATGGCCTTGGACAGAGTGGCTTTCTTACCATTTGGTTTGATGATTGATCAGTGGCGTTGGAAAGTGTTTAATGGCGAATTTTCAGAAAATGAATACAATCAGGGTTGGTGGCAGTTGCGTAACCACTATCAAGGGGTAAAAGCTCCGATTGCAAGAACAGAAGATAATTTTGATCCAGGTGCCAAATACCACATCCCGGGTGGCACACCTTATACTCGTTATTTCCTTGCTCATATACTAGAGTTTCAGTTTCACCGCGAACTATGTAAAACCGCGGGTAATACAGGGCCACTACACAACTGTTCAATCTATGGAAATAAAGAAGCAGGAGCCAAGTTGATCAAGATGTTAGAAATGGGTGCATCACAACCATGGCAGGATGCTTTGGAAGTCGTGGCAAATTCACGTCAAATGGATGCAACTGCTGTAATTGATTATTTTGCACCATTAAAAAAATGGCTGGATGAGCAAAACAAAGAGCGCAATTGTGGCTGGGAATAAATAATGGCAACTAAATGACCAATAACATACAATATTGGATATATTCATCACCTGTTGGCAAGCTGTTGCTAGCAGGTGATGATAATGGCTTACAGAAGATTCAATTCGAAATTAACATCAGTGTTGATGATAATTGGCAAAAGAACCAGAGTCATTTTAAACAAGTGATTCAGCAATTAGACGAATACTTTGCTAAACAAAGAACCCTTTTCGATTTAAAACTCAATCCACAAGGCACAGATTTTCAAAGACAGGTCTGGAAACAACTACAAAAAATAGAATATGGCAAAACCAAATATTATGCCGAAATTGCCAATGAAATAAACAGTCCCAAAGCAGCCAGAGCCATAGGTATGGCAAATAATAAAAACCCCATCCCAATTATTATTCCCTGTCATCGTGTGATAGGTAAAAATGGTAGTTTAACGGGGTTTGCAGGTGGTTTGGATGTGAAACAGCAGTTATTGAGTTTGGAGTTTAGTTTTTGAAATTATAATAATTAGGCTTGTTTAGATTCACTCATATTAAAAATACTTTTATAACTTCTCCCCAACCTCTAACCCGAATATTACTGATAACTATCACTCAATCAAATTATTTTTTTCAATTGATTCCCGCCTTCACAGGAATGACGGGCGTGAGTAGTCTTGTACTTTTATTATGTAAACATAAAGATAGATTGAAAAGACACCACTTTACATGCTATTTTATAAATTTAAAACGGCATTCAATTATGTTAAAGAACAATCTAAATCAAACAAGTCTCATCCATTTGCTATTATTAATAATTTTTTGTTATACGCCAATGAGTACTCTTGCTGGTGTTGGCAACCCACAAAACATTGCAATTAACGAAGTATTTTATCAGGGAAATGCCAGTGAAGATTGGGTGGAATTGGTTAATCGAGGTAATGAAGCGATAGATATCAGTGGCTGGCGGTGGTGTTCCAGGTTTGTTTATCCAACCATACAGGCATCAAATATATTAAGTGGTAATGCTGATTTAATCCTGGAACCAGGTGAAATTATTGCTTTATCGACTAGCATTGATTTAAATAATAGCGCATCAGATCTTGGGCTTTATACCTCAACCCCATTTAGTTCGGCAGCAAATATGGTAGATTTTGTGCAGTGGGGAACATCTACGGATGTTGGACGCAGTGATGTAGCCAGAGATAAAGGCATTTGGCTGGAGTTACAGCCAAATATCTATGATTTTGTTGTTACCTCTGCCAGCAATGAAACGCTCAGTTGGTGTGGCACAGAATCGGGTGGTGGATTTTTAACCACCAGTATAGATTTTGTCAATACATTACCCTCGCAGGGAGTGGCTAATAATAACTTAACTTGTGAAATTATTTTCGCTAATAGTTTCGAATAATGCTAACAACTCACACCATCATTCCTGCCAAGGCAGGAATCTATTGGACAGCCTGCTAGATTAAATGATAATAATCAATAATATTTGAGAGATTGCCGCCTTCGCGGCAATGACCAGAAGGGGAGTCATTTCAAATAATATCGTTATTTTTGGCAAGAAGCACAATAAAAACTACTGCGTTGTCCTATGGTCATCTGTTCTATCGGTGCTGAACAATTAAAACAGGCTTGACCTTTTCTGCCATATACCAGTAGTTGTTGTGAGAAATAGCCTGGTTTACCATCAGCATTAATAAAATCATTTAAAGTAGTGCCACCAGCGGTAATGGCCTTGGATAATACTTGTTTTATTTTTTCTGCTAATATTTGATATTTGGCAAGGGAAATTCTTCCTGCTGATGTGGCAGGATAAATTTTGGCCATAAATAGCGCTTCACTGGCATAAATATTGCCAACGCCAACCACCACCTTTCCATCCATAATAAAGTTTTTAACGGCCAGAGTCCTGTTCTTTGCCCTGGTTTTTAACAATTTTCCATTAAAATCAGTATCAAGAGGTTCTGGACCGAGGTTTCTTATCAGCTTATGTTGCAAGAAATCCTGCGTATCAAGCACACAGCCAAACCTTCTTGGGTCATTAAATCTGAGTATTGTGCCATCTTGCATGATCATCTCGAAATGATCATGTTTTTTTAGCGGCGTATCCTGATTCAAAATAACTAATGACCCTGACATACCAAGGTGGATAATGATTGTGGATTGTGAGTCAAAATGAATCAAAATGTATTTAGCCCGTCTGCTGATAGAGCTAATAGTTTGTGATGGATACTTTGTTGCTAAATCAGCAGGAATCATCCAACGCAAGGATGGATTATAAATGTTAATATGGGCTATTTTCTTGTTTTCCAACCATGGTTTTATCCCATTGACGGTGGTTTCAACCTCGGGCAACTCTGGCATACTACTTTTGCTCTAACCAGCCAACAATTAAATTGTGAGCCACGGTATATCGAGGCGAGATAGTGACATAACCCTCTTTAAGCATTTCCTGTAGTTGTGGCCTTGAGAACCATTGTACATCTTCGAGTTCATCATCCAGTTTTATGTCTTCATTTTCAGCATCCGCAGTAAAGGCCAACATTAAAGAAGCAGGAAAAGGCCAAGGTTGAGAACCAAAATATTGGACATTATTGACCCTGATATTAGACTCTTCTTCAACTTCTCGCTTAACGGCTTCTTCTATGGTTTCCCCGGGCTCAACAAAACCTGCCAGAGTCGAGTAAGCATTCGCAGGCCATTCGGCTTTTCTGCCTAATAGGCATTTGTCTTTATAGGTAACCAGCACAATTATAGCTGGTTCAATATGGGGGAACTGCTCATGGTTATTTTGACATAAAAGTTTATGCCCGGCCATTTCGAGTTTATTTGGTGTGCCACATTTAGGGCAGAATTTACGGTTTCTTTGCCATAAATCCAAGCCGCGGGAATACAGAGCAATATGTGCCAGCTCATCATCAAGTTTAAGTGCATATCTTCGTAATGAAGAAAAACGTTTGTCTACTTCCTTTTCTAACTTTTCTGCCTGTTTATCATTTAAAGGGCATGAGTACCACATCTGGTCATCAACCAGACCTAAAAAACACATGTATTCACAGTCAAAAGGTTTACTACGCCTATAAAAACTGCTGTGCTGATTCATATAAATATGTCTACCGTTATAGACAGGAATATATTTAGAATCATGTGTTTTTTGCATGGCTTCTAATTCGGCGGTTCTTTCTCGCAAATGAGAAGCGCGATTCATCTTTTTTGCAGCGAAATAAATATTTTTATCGTTATTAGTGGTCATATTGAGAAGGAGCTACCACAGCCACAGGTTGCTTTAGCATTGGGGTTATCAACCACAAACCGTGAGCCTTGTAAATCTTCCTTATAATCAACCACAGATCCCATTAAATAAGGATAACTCATGGGATCAACCATCATGGCTATACCGTCATTGTCTATAACAAAATCACCTTCTTCAATTTCTTCTTCAAAAGCAAAACCGTATTGGAAACCAGAGCAGCCACCGCCGATGATATAAACCCGTAATTTTAAATCTGGGTTTTGTTCTTCCAGCACCAGTTCTCGTATTTTATTGGTTGCAGAATCAGATAGAACTATATTTTTTTGCATATTACTTTGATTTTTTTTTGCTTTCAATTTTTGCTATATTTTTGGGCTTGTCAGTGTCCTGATAAATTAATTGACCATTAATTTTTGAACCCGCTTCCATTTCAATATTATGATAATAGACATTGCCTTCAATGTTTGCCTTGGATGCAACTTCAATCTTACCAGAGGCGATAATATCACCTTTTACCTTACCATTATGATAATATTAGCCACTTCAATCTTGCCATCAACCATACCCGTTTCACTGATGGTTAAAATATCATCGGGTTGTGAGCCAAGCAAACTGCCATTGATGGCTCCATCTAATAGTAAAACACCATTAAAGGTAATGTCGCCTTTTAGTTGTGTATTCTTTCCTAACAAAGTATCAAGTTGTGATGGGGACTTTGCTGTAATATTGTTTTGAGGTGTTTCGTTTTTATTAAACATGATTTTTATCCTAGTTAATGATTGTGTGCCAATCGATAGTATATTCTATGTTTTTGGCTTTTTTGCTCTTTGGAAATAATTTTACTACCAGTTGTTCTACTTTGAAACCCTCAGGCATGGAAAAGCCCAAAGAAATATTATGAAAATACTTAAATTTATAACTTGAATCATCGTTGTTACTAATTTGGACAGTTTTAGGCTGAGTATTTATATGACCTGATAGCATAATTTGAAAGGTGCCAGATATTTCTTTGGCTCTTTCTAATTTTTGTACCAGTATCACTTTTACATTAAATAAGTCACCAGCTTGTCTTCTGGCAGTTGCTTCAAAAACTCGCAAGCCCTTATTTTTAATATTGGGGCTTAATAATCTTTCATAAAAATTAATTTCTGATTTGAGATGATTTTGATTTTCTATCAGGTTTTTATAGTCATTTTGTACTTGTACAATGGCCTCCTGCTTAATTTTTTTTTCAGTGGATAATAAACTAATTTCAGTATCCAATTGTGCAATTTTATCTAGATTTTTAGTATTGATACTTTCCAGAACATCATTTCTTTCACGTAAGGTATGGATGGTATTATTAGCGTACAGACCACTGCCAAAATAGCCAATTGCTAAACTAAACAGTATTAAAACAGGCAACAGTATTTTTTTTAAGTTACCATTATTTTTAATTTCTGCCTGAATGGTGTATTTAGGAAGTTCTATACTCACAGTTTTATATTTAAGCCTTTATGAATTGATTGAAGTCTGATTATATTACCACAGTCAAGAAATACAAGGTAAAATACCAATTTCACAATTGAGTAAGAATATGCTTTGGGTAAAAATTTTTCATATATTCTTTATAATCTCATGGTTTGCAGGTATTTTTTATTTACCCAGACTATTTGTTAATCATGCCAATTTTAAAGATACAGCACACCATGAGCTGTTATTAGGTATGGAACATCGATTAATAAAAATGATGGATTTCACCCTAATCTTTGTGCTTATTTCTGGCACTATATTACTATATGTTATGTCTGCTGGATTTGAGCGGTTTTATTTTCTACAAATATGGATACATATAAAATTAGCTCTGGTTGCTTTATTAATTGGCTATCATTTTTGGTGTAAAAAAATACACCAAAATTTCAAATTGAAAAAGGAACAGCATTCACACAAATGGTTCAGATGGTTTAATGAAATGCCCGTTTTTTTACTATTGGCCATTTTATATCTGGTATTGGTTAAACCTATTTAATCGCTATTGAGTTCAATCAATTATGACAATAACTGTTTTGCCACAAATTGGGCATATTTTTCGGCTTGCTTACTATCAGGTAAGGCTCCGTAAAGAGTTTTGGACATGTGTAAAAATCCGACATAAACAGAATAAGCCAATAATGACTGAGATTTGGCCTGATTGTTTTCATAACCCATTTCAATATAAGAGTTTTGCAGGTGATCTAATCTTTCCAGAGTAATCTCTTTTAAAATCTTAGAAATAAGTGCATGTGATCTATCGGCCAGTAAGGTGCTGTAAATTAAATGTGTTTGTATGGGTTCCGCACTGAGTTTAAACCAGGCCAAAAGTCGCTTCTTGGGATTTTTAATGGGCAAAATCTTTTCAGCTATTAATTTTTTATCACCTAATCGCCAACGTTTTAAAGCTTGTTTGACCAAATCCATACGATTAGAAAAGTGCCAGTAAAAGCTGCCCTTTGTCACACCCAAATCCCTAGCAAGAGACTCAACAGCAACCGCGGCAACACCTTGGTGAGCAATAACAGTCAATGCTGCTTCTTGCCAATCCTCAGCGGTAAGTGATTTTTTCTTGACAACTTCATTCATAATAACTCATTAAACACCAAATATTATGGGAATGAAAGAAAAATCTGGCTTTTTGGCCTTATCCATACGCTACCGTATTGACTTTTTATGCATCAAGCTCCATACTGATGCGTATGGTATTAATATTAGGAGATATTCAATGAGTTTTTTACTGTTATTTGGGGCATTGTTAGCCACATCATTTGTTTGCGCATATTTAAAGACAAGTGTTAAAACTTGGACAATAGTTACAACTGCCACAATGGCTTTAGCTACTTGGAAATTTAGTTTAGGCTGGTTTGCAATAGCATTGGTATGGTTACTTTTTATCGCGGTTGCGGTGATACTCAATTACAAGCCACTCAGGCGTCAGCTAATAACTGCTCCATTTTTAAGTTTTTATAAAAAAGCCCTGCCAAAATTATCAGAAACCGAAAAAATTGCCCTGGAGTCAGGTACAGTTAGTTGGGATGGAGAATTATTTAGTGGCAAACCAAATTTCAAAAAACTACATGATATTCCCGCCCCACAATTAAGCTCGGAAGAGCAGGCATTCATAGATGGACCAGTTTCAGAACTGTGTTCCATGGTTAATGAACACGAAATCAATCATGAAAAAGGCGACATGCCAGAGCATGTATGGCAGTTCATCCGCGATAATGGCTTTATTGGCATGATTATTTCAAAAAAATATGGTGGTTTAGGCTTCTCAGCATTGGGTCATTCAATGGTCTTGCAAAAACTGGCCAGCCGCAGTATCGCTGTTGCCGCCACCGTTGCCGTTCCCAACTCACTTGGACCAGCAGAATTATTACATCAATACGGTACACAAGCACAAAAAGATCATTACTTACCCCGATTAGCCTCAGGAAAAGACATCCCTTGTTTTGCCTTGACAGGACCAACAGCGGGCTCAGATGCGACCTCAATCCCCGATACTGGTGTGGTTTGCAAACGTAAATTTAAAGGTAAGGAACAGTTGGGTGTATTATTAAATTTTGATAAAAGATACATTACCCTGGCTCCTGTTGCAACCGTAGTTGGCTTGGCTTTTCAAATGTCAGACCCAGATGGTCTGTTGGGTGACAAGACGGACTTGGATATTACCCTTGCACTTATTCCTCGCGACACCAAAGGCATGGATATTGGTAGAAGACACAATCCACTGGATGTGATGTTTATGAATGGTCCCGTGCGAGGCACCGATGTATTTATACCTTTGAGTTATCTCATAGGCGAAGAAAAAATGATTGGCCAAGGCTGGAAAATGCTGGTTGAATGCCTATCAGTTGGGCGGGCCATTTCATTACCATCCTGTTCCACTGGTGGTGCCAAGATGATCACTTTTGCAACAGGTGCCTATGCCCGAATCCGTAAACAGTTTAATATGCCCATAGGTAGATTTGAAGGCATAGAAGAAGCACTGTGTGAAATTGCAGGATTAACCTACTCCTGTGCAGCAACTGCCGCAATGACAGCACTGGCTGTAGACCAAGGTGAAGTACCCGCGGTACCATCGGCCATAGCAAAAATGCATGCAACCGACATGTCAAGAACCATCATTGGCAATGCCATGGATATTCATGGTGGCAAGGGTATTATTTTGGGACCAAAAAATTACCTGGGACGTGCCTGGATGGGCATCCCAATCTGGATAACCGTAGAAGGTGCCAATATTCTTACCCGCAGCATGATCATCTTTGGGCAGGGAGCGATTCGTTGCCACCCCTATGTACTTAAGGAAATGGAAACAGCCAATATAGAAGACAAGACAGAAAGGCTCAATAAATTTGATGATATCCTGTTTAAACATATTGGATATAGTTTCAGCAATGCAGTGAGATCATTTTTTATGGGCTTAGGCCTATGGCGTTTGGAGAAAGCTCCTGCCGATAAATTCAGCAAAAAATTCTACGCAAAAATCACCCGTTACAGCGCTGCATTTGGTTTAGCAGCCGACGTTTCCATGTTAACATTGGGTGGAGCATTAAAGAAAAAAGAAAAGACATCAGCGCGTTTAGGTGATGTGTTAAGTCATTTATATATGGCATCAGCGGTCTTAAAAAGATACCGTGATCAAGGCTCACAACATGCAGATCAGGCTCTGGTTGCCTGGTCTCTGCATCAGCACTTCTATAAAATTGAACAGGCGTTAAAACTATTGACCTATAACTTTCCAAGTAAAGTGGTGGGCTTTATCTTGCGTAGACTGGTCTTACCTCTGGGCACGCATGAATTACCAGCAGGTGACAGATTAGGACACAAGGCAGCCAGTCTGATTCTTAATCCCAATGAAACCCGTGCCAGATTAACCGATGGCATAGACAAAACAGTGACAGAAAGTAATATTGTTGCACAAATGAATGAAACCCTGATTAAGGTCATCGATGCAGAACCACTAGAAAGACGCATACTCAAGGCCATGAAAGCCGGTGAGATCAAAGCCATAACCGCGCTTGAAAACCTTAACCAGGCCTTAGAAAAAGGCATTATCAATAAACACGAATATGATAAGCTCACTCAGGTCAGAGCCGAAGTAATGGAAGTTATTAGTGTCGATGATTTTCCTTTTGATGCTTTTGATCGAGGCATCAAAAAATCCAACATAACAAAAATCAGGGCAGCGTAACCTAAAGCTGTATAGCAATTGAGTGAGGATTGAGCATTATCCTCACTCAAACCCTGTGCCACGACAAACAAAATCCCTTTCCGAACAAATTTTCACAAAAAATTAACCTCATTCGTTGTATACTATCGAGTATAAAGGATCTATCTCTACAACTATGTAATTTAAAAGCCACTAAGAGACTGTCCGAGAATAAGAATCATAGCGAGAAAAAGTTGATTTTCTATTCACGAACAGCCTCCAAGCCCTTTAGTAAAACAATGCAGTAAAAGATTAAAAGGTGATGCCATCGATAATGATATCAACAAAAACTTAACCACGCTATTAAATAAATGGACCAGCGGTGATAAATCAGTCGAGCAAAAACTGATTAAAGAGTTATATCCCATGATACATGTTATCGCCCAAAAACAGATAAATGGCAATTATTTCAACAATGCCCTAGAGACCACCGACGTGGTACATGAGGCTTTTATAAAACTGCAAAATCAAAAATCCATCAACTGGAAAAACCGCAACCAGTTTTTTGCTATATCAGCAAAAATAATCCGCCGCATATTAATAGATGAATACCGAGCACTTAAAAGTAAAAAAAGGGGCGAACTACAAAAAAATCTCACCATAGATAGACTATCCAGCCTTATTATTGGCGAGATAGATATCAATTTTGATTTGCTAGAATTTGATAAATTACTAAAAAAGCTCAATACACTGGATGAAGAAGCCGCAAAAATAGTAGAACTGCGATTTTTTACCGGTTTAACCCAAAAGGAAACAGCCGAAGTCTGCGAAATGACTATAGCATCAGTCAACAGTAACTGGAACTTTGCTCGCAGCTGGCTATTAAATCAATTAAGCAAGTAATCAAAAAAGTAAAAATAACCAACACAACACTATGTCAAATCTGCAAAACCTCAGTCAGGCCGACTACCTCAAAGCAAAACAGCTCTTCACCCAAGCCATAGAATTGGATTCAACAAAAATTGATGCCTTTCTAAAGAAACAGTGTCAAGACAATAAGGCGCTCTATGCCGCCGTAGTTTCCTTAGTAGCCATGCATCAGGACAGCGGTGAAGCCACCATAACGCCCAAACAGGCTTTGTCTACCTTGATTAGCAAAGACAAGAACATCGCAAGTGGCTATAAAATAGGCAAATTTGTCATAGAAAAACACATAGGCTCAGG
>JAESTH010000241.1 GCA_016763695.1 Alcanivoracaceae bacterium | reverse complement strand
TCTGGCGGCGCTTTTGCGCAAGCAGCAGCTTTAGCATTGATGCGAAATACCGATTTAAGCGCCAGAGATATTGTCACAAAATCTTTAGATATTGCTGCGGATATTTGTATCTACACCAATAAAAATCAAACAATCGAAGAATTAGGTAATTAAATATGTCAAGTATGACTCCAAGAGAAATTGTACAAGAGTTGGATAAACACATTATTGGTCAAAACTCTGCCAAAAGAGCTGTCGCTATCGCCTTAAGAAATAGGTGGAGAAGAATGCAGTTGCCAGAGGCCATGCGTAATGAAATTACGCCTAAAAATATTTTAATGATTGGTCCAACAGGCGTAGGCAAAACAGAAATAGCCAGAAGACTGGCTATTTTAGCTGAAGCACCATTTATCAAAGTAGAGGCGACTAAATTTACTGAAGTTGGCTATGTAGGAAAAGACGTTGAGTCAATTATCAGGGATTTAGTAGAAATTTCAGTAAAAATGACACGGGAACAAGCCATTGCCAAAGTTCAGGCCAGAGCCGAAAGTGCTGCACAAAATCGAGTGCTTGATTATTTGTTGCCTAAGGCTCCGTCTGCGATTCCTGGTGAAGAGGTTGAAAGCACAAATACCGCAACCAGAGCTAAATTTTTAAAAAAACTGAGGAATGGTGAGCTGGATGAAAGGGAAATTGAAATAGATATTGTAGCCAATATCGGTGTAGAAATAATGGCGCCACCTGGAATGGAAGAAATGACTGACCAGTTGCAAGGAATGTTTGAAAACATAGGTAAGAAAAAGAAACAGACCAAAAAATTGACCATTAAAAAAGCTTTACCCATTCTTCAGGAAGAAGAAGCTAGCAAGATGATTAATGACGAAGAAACCAAGCAAATCGCCATCAGTAATGCTGAGCAAAATGGTATAGTTTTCATTGATGAAATTGATAAAGTCGCAAAGTCGCATGGCAGTAGTGGTGAAGTTTCCAGAGAAGGGGTGCAACGAGATTTATTACCTCTGATTGAAGGCTCTTCGGTCAATACCAGATATGGGGTGATAAAAACAGATCATATGCTGTTTATATCCTCAGGAGCATTCCATTTGGCTAGACCTTCTGACTTGATTCCTGAGTTGCAGGGTAGGTTGCCAATCCGAGTTGAATTAAGAGCCTTGACAGCCCATGATTTTGCCCGAATCCTGACCGAGCCAGAGGCGTCTTTAACAGAGCAATATGTGGCATTGTTAGGTACAGAAGGGGTGGAGCTCAATTTTACTGAAGATGGTATCAAGAGAATTGCTGAAGTATCATTTTCGGTTAATGAAAAAACTGAAAATATTGGAGCCAGAAGACTGCATACAGTGCTGGAACGCTTACTTGACGAAATATCATTTGTAAGCCCCGATAAGTCAGGCGAAAATTACACCATTGATGCAGCCCATGTTGATAAGAATTTATCAGAACTGGCTAAAGATGAAGATTTATCTCGTTATATTTTATAATTTGAGGCAAATAATTGAGTTAAACCTCATATTTAAGAGATAATAACAAATTAATTATTTAAGAATGGGAAGTTAAATGAAAAAACAAATACGTTTATTGATGCTTGCGTTGTTAGTTGCTTTATTACAAGCTTGTGGCGGGGATGATTCTGCTTCAACGAAAAATACTTTGGCAAATATTAATACTGATTCTCCTGATGGAGCGTTTATGGCGGTTGTGCAATCGCTGAAAAATAATGATGTCAATGCCTTGATGCAGATCAGTATGAGTGCTGAAGAGTATGATAAAGCTGTTAAAGAATTTGAGACAGCTAAAAATACTCCAACAGAATCAGATAAAGCGCAATTTAATCAAATGATGTCCATGTTAACAAATGACGATGCTGAAAATCTAATTATGGCAATGGTGACGCCAAAACTAGAGCAAATGCGTGCGCAATTACCGATGATGTTGATGATGGGAAAAAGTATGGCTTCACAAATGATAGAGTCAAGTTCAGATGTTCCTGATGATCAAAAAGAAACAGCAACTAGGCTCGCAACAGCTTTGATGGATTTTGTCAGTGAAAATGATATTTTAAGTGAAGAGGTGACAAGAAAGGCAATATCAACAGCAATATCAACGGCTAAAAACCTGGATATGACTTCATTAGAAGAATTGCAAAACATGTCATACGATGATGCTATGGTAAAGGCATCCATAGTTATGGGTGGAGCAAAAGATGTTCTGGGAGCCTATGGTATTTCTTTAGACGATCTTTTGTCTTCGGTTGAAGTTTCTGATGTTATGGAAAATGGTGATAATGCCAGCATGAAATTAGCCTATAAATTTTTAGGACAAACGTTTAACCAGGATATGAAAATGGTTAAAAAAGAGGGTAAGTGGGTTGCAGATAAATAACCAGCTTGCCAATTGAAAAAGTGGCTAGATTATAGAGTCTGGCCATTTAATTATGTCAATATTATCTAAAATTCTATCATTACGCATAAAGGCAAAAATCATCCCTGATGATTTAGCCAAGCTTGGTATTGATAAAGATAAGCCTGTTGTCTATGTTTTGGATACTGATTCTCTTATATCGAGAGTAATCTTGAAAACAGAATGTCAAAAACAACAGTTATGCTATACAAGTTTACCTGAACACTGGCCAAAGTTAACCAAGGTGATGGCCAATAAGTACCTAAAGGGGTTTTGGAATAGGCAGGCTAATTATTTGGTTTTTCAGGAAAATTTAAAAAACATGTTAAGTTTCCTTAAAGATCATCCGCAAGAGCAGTTGCAACTGGTGCCTGTTTCGGTGTTTCTTGGTATGGCGCCACATAAGGACAGCGGAATTTTTAAAAATCTTTTTTCCGAACAATGGTCAATCGGCGGTCGTTTAAGAAAGTTTTTTTCTATATTACTTCATGGTGAAAATACTTTATTGCGATTTAGTCAGCCAATATTACTTAATCAAGAACTGGATTCCTCACATAATGTTGATGATTTGGTGAAAAGAATATCCAGAGTTTTACGGGTACATTTCCATCGAGTTAAAACATCTGTTGTCGGGCCAGACCTGTCACATAGGAGGACAGTGGCAAGGAACATACTAAAACGTCAAAAAGTCCGTCAGGAAATTGAAAAGTATGCTAAACGTAAGAAAATCAGCGTTGTTGAATCCGAAAAACAAGCCAAAAAAATCATCAAAGAAGTGGCATCAGATTACTCTTATTCTATAGTCAGTATTTTTGCCAAAGTACTCACTAAGTTTTGGACCAAGGTATACAACGGCGTTGTTTTTAACCATTTTGAAGAATTTCGAGCCAAATCACAAAAATATGAGGTTATTTACACACCCTGCCATCGCAGTCATATTGATTACCTTATTATGTCATATGCTTTGCATGAAAGGGGGGTTGTACCACCGCATATAGCTGCGGGAATCAACTTAAATATGCCAATAATGGGTTCAATATTGCGCAGAAGTGGTGCATTTTTCATACGAAGATCATTTAATTCAGCACTGTATTCAATCATTTTTTCAGAATATTTAAGCGCCTTGCTTACACATGGTGTGTCAATAGAATACTTTATTGAGGGAACTCGCAGTAGAACCGGGAGATTATTAGAGCCCAAAGCGGGTATGCTGGCAATGACTATTCAAAGTTATCTTAATGAACGTAACAAGCCTCTTATGTTTCAACCTGCTCACCTAAATTATGAAAAATTGATGGAAGGTAATTCGTATCAAAGTGAATTGGGTGGCAAATCAAAAAAAGGTGAAACACTGGGAGGCTTATTTAAAGCCAGAAAATTACTCAAGCAAGATTATGGGCGTCTTACGGTCAATTTTTGCGAGCCTATTTTTCTGGATGACTTATTGGATCAATATAAACCTGACTGGCGTGATATCACACTTATTCGCAACAAGAAGCCAGAATGGTTTAAATCACTGGTCAGTAATTGTGGTAAAGAAATCATGCAGCGTATCAATGCTGCTGCACATGTTAACCCGATAAATTTATTGGCAATCACATTGCTGTCAACTCCAAATCACTCAGCGGCGGTTGAAAATCTTGCGCAACAGATAGATTTTTATAAAGAATTAATTAAGCGTTTACCTTATTCATCCAGGGTAACAATGACCAGCCTGGAGACTCAGCAAATATTTGATTTAGGTATCGAACTGGGTTTTATTGAAATTGTAGCACATGAACTGGGTGATGTTATTAGGGTTAAGAAAGATCAGGGTATCCTGCTGACCTATTATAGAAATAATATTTTGCATTTATTCGCTGCCAGTTCATTTATTGCCATGTGCCTGGTTAATCAGAGGCAGTTACAACGTCGTGAAATATTACGCTTGATGGTAGTGGTTTATCCCTATGTCAAAAAAGAACTCTATTTACACTGGACTAAGGAAGAGTTTGTCAGTTATGGACGTGAAACAATAGATGTTTTAAAACAGTTGGAAGTGCTGAAATCTGCCAACCGAACAGTAGAAAGGTATTCTGGAGGTACTATTGAGGGTGGTAAGCTTCGTGTTTTAGCCAATGCGCTTATGCAAACTTACGAGCGATTTTTTATCGTTATTGCAGTTCTCAGTAAAAGTGGTTCGGCGCAATTAACAGTCCCTCAGTTAGAAACGCTTTGTCATAAGACCGCCAGCAAGTTAAATTTGTTATATGGTTTTAATTCACCTGACTTTTTTGATAAATCATTATTCAAAAATTTTATCTCCAACCTTAAATCTGAACAGGTCATAGAGACAGACTCAACGGGTAAGATTATTTTCACTGAAAATTTAAAGATTTTTTATATGGGCGCAAAAAGATTACTATCACGGCGTATTAGACACAGCGTGTTAAACTTGCTTGAACCTAAGTAGATGATAGTAGATTTTAGTTAACCATCAATTTTATTAGGATGATTCACAAATATAAAATCTGAATGCGATCATTAATCATTAATCAATAATTCCAGAAATTCGGCAGGATTGAAAACTTGGGTTGGTATCCAAGATTGTGTATTCACCATTGCCCATATCTGCTTTTAGCTGACGTGTGCCGCTTGCATGAAAATAGGTGACTTCTATATTACCTTTGGATTGTAAAAAGGTATCCCAGCGATTGCTGGGCTCATGACAAACCACTGAACAGCCTTCCTTGCCGCAGGTGATTGTTTCTTTATGATAGCTGGCGTCATGACCTGCTGTAGCAAATGAGTTGATAACTAAACCACTTAATAAGATAAAACCTTTCATATCGTTTCTCAAAAATTAATAGGGTTTCATTATATAAAGTGAGTGGTGAATTGAGTATTAACGGCTCAAAAGTAAAAACGCCAAGTCCATCACATTTTATTTAAACCAAGTCTTGTACCTGCTTATATCTAAAGCAGGTGACTTCATGATCATTGACCATACCAGAGGCTTGCATTAAGGCATAGCAGATTGTGCTACCAATAAATTTAAAATCTCGTTTTTTCAGGTCTTTGCTCATGCGATCCGATATGTCAGTGGTGGCAGGAATGTTCTTGAGGCTGGCAAATTGATTCTGGATGGTTTTGTGATCCACAAAAGCCCATATATATTTATCAAAAGATCCAAATTCCCTTTGAATTTTAAGCATTTGTTGGGCATTATTTCTGGTTGAATAAACCTTCAATCGGTTGCGGATTATTCTGGGGTTAGTCAATAGTAAATCCAGTTCATCATCTGTCATGATGGCTACTTTATTTATATCAAAGTTTTTAAAAGACTTTTGATATCCCTCAATTTTGTTAACAATGGTGCGCCAGCTTAAGCCTGCTTGTGCTCCTTCTAAGGTTATAAACTCAAACCACAAGCTGTCATTATGGATAGGTACACCCCACTGGGTGTCATGATAATTTTCATCAGCTTTATCGCCTAATGACCACTTACAACGAACGATTTCTTTATCCATAATTCTGATATATTATTGTTGACCAGGTAAAAACTACCAGCATCTGACCTAAAAAAACAGCAGCCGAACCCATGTCTTTAGCGCGCTTGGCTAGTTCGTGAAATTTTTCTCCACAGACCATGTCAACCACGGCTTCTATTGCCGAGTTAATAATTTCTAAAATCAGCACAAACAACACGCAGGCAAGTAATGTCAATAGTTGCATGGCAGATTGAGAAAGATAGATTGCACAGGGAATAAGGATTATCGCCAGGTAAAACTCTAAACGAAAAGAAGCCTCATGTTTAAAGGTCGCCTGTAATCCATGCATCGACCACTTGGCCGCATTAGCTATCTGTTTGAGACCTCTTCGTTCACCTGTTGCCATATTAACTTGCCGCGTTCCATACTAGGTTTGGTTGTTTAACGGCTTTGGCATCGTCTAATCTTCTATTTGGGGCAGTAACCGGTGCCTGTTTAATGGTTTCTATATCTTTTTCGGCCAACCTGAGAATATCAGTCATGGCAGCTACAAATTTATCAATGGTTTGTTTAGATTCGGTTTCTGTGGGTTCGATCAACATGCATTCAGCGACCAGCAATGGAAAGTAAATAGTGGGAGCATGCATGCCGTAATCCAATAGGGCTTTAGCGGCATCTGTGGCAGTTAAGCTTAATTCTTTTGCCTGTTTTTTTAGGGTGACAATAAATTCATGACTGGCTCTGCGTGTTGGAAAAGCTAAGTCAAAACCATTTTTCTCTAATTGTTTCATTAGATAATTGGCATTTAAGGTGGCAAATTCGGCTATTCTTGGCATGCCTTCTTTGCCTAATAATAACGCATAAATATAGGCACGTAGATTAACGCCTACATTACCTGCAAAGGCAGAAAGTTTGCCAATTGTTTTTGGAGCCATTTTTTTGTCAATGTAATGGTATCCTTGGGTGTTTTTTCCAACATAAGGAATAGGCATATATGGCACTAGTCTTTTACCTACACCAATGGCTCCTGATCCTGGCCCGCCGCCGCCATGTGGTGTTGAAAAAGTTTTATGTAAATTCATATGGATGACATCAAAGTCCATATCGCCAGGTCGAACCTTGCCTAATATGGCGTTGAGGTTAGCGCCATCATAATAAAGTAACCCGCCAGCCTCATGTACCAGGCTGGCTATTTCTTTAATATTGGGTTCAAACACACCCAAGGTAGATGGATTGGTTAGCATGATACCTGCTGTCTGGGGACCTAATAATGGTATCAGGTCAGAAATGTTGATATTGCCTTCTCGATTGGTTCTGATCTCTTTCACCTTATAACCACACATTATAGCAGTGGCGGGGTTGGTGCCATGTGCTGCATCGGGCACAATGATCTCATTGCGCTTATCATCGCCTCTGTCTTCATGATAAGCTTTAATCATGGCTATGCCAGAAAACTCGCCTTGGGCTCCTGCCATGGGCGTTAATGAAACCGCACGCATGCCTGTGACATCCTGTAGTATCTCTTGTAAGTGATACATGCAGGATAAAATACCCTGTGAAAGACTGATAGGTGCCAATGGATGGTGGTTAAGAAAGCCATCAGACATAGCCAACGAGTTACATGCCCTTGGGTTGTATTTCATGGTGCATGAACCCAATGGGTAAAACTGGGTGTCAATAGAAAAATTCTTTTGGCTTAAGCGTGTATAATGCCTCACCACATCTAATTCAGAAACCTCTGGGAGTCCCAAAGCTGTTGTTCTTATAAGATTTGGTGGAATATTTACTAAATCTTCAGATGGAGTTGGTGCTTGTGCTGGTGCATTACGACCAGCTTTTGAATGCTCAAAAATCAACATGGTTTTATGTTATCTAGTGCCTAAACGAAAGCATGAATTTTACAAGAGAGCATTAGATAAATAAATAGATATTTAACAACTGGTAGCTATATTTTTTAGCAAGCAGCAATATATAGGGTAAAAGTACCACAAATCAACTTAGTTTGAGTATCTGTGGTGGTTTTTTTATGAGCTGTACTCAACAAGATGAGACTTTAATCTCCCCTGCGGTGGTGAATACAGCTCTAATAATAACTTAGCTTTTTGTTTGTACTTTGACAAGTATACAATATGTGTTTTGCTCATTTTTGTTTTCAGTTTTAATGCACATTAATTTATATTGACTTCCATCTGTTGACGACGTGCCTTCTGGTTCGTTTCCTGTGCCTTCTACACCACCAGCAATAGCCAGATTGCACACTACTACTAACAATAACATTACTTTTTTCATGACATTTAGCCTCTTATTTTGATTTGACATAATCTCTGTATTCGAACATAGAGAAGCCTATTTCAGGGTATGTTCCTTCGGGAACATCTTTTTCAAATTGATCAACACATTTACGCACCAATGGCATTAGTGTTTCATTAGCGAGGGATTTTAGTTTTTTATGCGCTTCATGTTGGGAGGTTAATGGAACTTGACTGCTAAAATACCTTAGCTGGTAATTTTGATCTTCATGGTCAATATTATAAATAACCGTATCGCATAATTTTTCAATTGTGACACCTATTTGATTGATGTATAGCTCATATTTTTCTTTTATGGCAATGTTCAAATAGTTTTGAATAATAATAACTGAGATATTATCTTCATCCAAATCAGATAGTTTTACTGCTTTTAATTCAATCAAAGTGCTCAATGCGGCACTGGGAGAATAAGAGCTGGTTAGTATATTTTTTGCAATACTAAAATATGAGAAATCACCTTTTAATGGGATAGAATTATTTTTATCCCTGTTTAGCCACAGTTGATTGAGTAGGACGGCTTCTTTACTGACTATTTCTTCGGGAGCCTGTTCATCCAGATAGTCAGATAAAGTGCCCCTACTTATTCCGGTTATTTGTGATAAGTCTGATATTGATTTATCAGGAAATAGTTTTTTTGCAGTATGTGCCAAATCAAATTTCAAACTTTTCACAAAGTCTTTTTGCTCAATAGGAAGGTGGCAGATTAATTTGTTAATCCCCCTGAATCCTCTGGCAAAATGTTTGCTAAAATTGTCTTTCTTCATTTGATCATAAAGTCTGTAAAATAGTTTACAGGCCATTGTAATACAAAAGCAAATGATAAACAATAGCTATACTTCATTGTTACAAATGAAAATATTTTTTAAAACAGGATTTACATTTACCTGTTTTACGCAGGTTTCTCTCCTCTTTTTTTTCCTGCGTTTTTTTATTCGTGTGAGATCGTGGGTAATCGCACAATTCGGTTTGCCAGTGCCGTTAACTGGCTTATATTCTATCTGCTCAATCCAAATACTGCACTATACTAAAGGCTCCACGAATACTTCCTAACTTAAAGCCAGTGGCGATATCATCGGGATAGAGTTCAGTAATTTTTGATGCCAGTTCTGGCGCTATGCTTTCACCATGACAGAGTAGGCAGATTTTTTTTGTTTCTATGGCTTGCATATAGCGGAATGCAGGCTTGTTATTAATCTCAACCACATCTTGGGCAAACAGGCGTTTAAATTTATCACCATCTGCATATTTTTGTTCGAAGCTTTGCATGATTGTTGTTTCCCAGGCATCTGGTTTAGTTGCTCTATGCTTCAGACTGGTGCGATGAATATCCCAGCCTGATTGTTCTGATAATTGTTTAGCAATGAATGGAGCTTGTTCATTACAGACAGAAATAGCGTTTAGTGCCCCGCCATCTTTGATAGCAGTTTGTAGCTTTTCCTTGAGTTGTTTTGCAAACTCCTGAACAATATCTTTGCTGCCATTGGTACGTTGGCTAATTTCTTTGTAGCTAATGGTTTGTTGATTACAGGCACTTAATAAAATGACTGAGAAACTTAACAATATGGCCTTCATGACTATTTACACTGTGATTTGTGAAAGAATAGTATCATAATATGTTTTTCACTTAAATATTGCAAGTCTTGAAATTTAATTCAAAATCAATTATGACATTTGTCATTATTGTCATCGTTATCATTAGTTTACTACTGGTGTTGCTAGTGACAGAGAAGCTATTAAGCATCTGGCATTATTTGCAGGAAGCGCCATTGTGGATTTCATTTTTGTATACCATCGTGATCATGTTGGTCGCCATATTTGGGGTGTATCTGTACTTTTTATTGGTGCGCTCAAAGCCGGTACAGGAAAAATTGAAAGCCATTGATGAATCATCTTTACGAAACAGCATTGCCCAACAGGCGCATCGTGGTGTGAATATTGTTGATGCGGAGTTAGAGCTCGTAGAGCTGGATAAGAGGCGCTCGCAAGACTTGTTTTATATCGCTTTATACGGAACAGTTTCATCAGGTAAAAGTAGTTTTATTAAGGCCTTGTTGCCAGAGCAGCGGCTACAAACTGATGTATTGGGTGGTACAACAAAGAATATTGAGGTGTATCAGTATAAAAATTTGGCCATAATAGATTTGCCTGGTTTAGATGACCCAGATGACTTGGCTGCTGAAATTGAAAAAGTGGCCATTGATGAAACTTTGCGTGCACATGTGGTGGTTTTTTTAACTGACTCAGATTTAACCCAGACGGAAATGCGGGTGATATCACAATTAAAAGAGACTAAAAAACCACTGGTGATTGCTCTCAATAAATCAGATCGATACGCGCATGAAGAACAAAGTATGATTGTTGCGGCATTAAAAAATAAAACCGAAAGAAAGTACCCTGTGGCATTGATTTCAACAGGTGGTCTGGAAACTATTATTTATCAAGATGCTGATGGTAGGCAATATAAAAAAGTACAGGCACGTAAAACTGATATCGAACCTTTGCTCAAGGCCATCGAGACGGTAGTGGCTAATAATCCTGCAATACTTAATAGGTTTCGAGATGCTTCAATATTAATGTTGGCACAAAGTAAACTCAATAAGGCGCAAGTTGAATTTAATAAACAAAAAGCAGAAATTATTATTAAGAGCTATACGAAAAAAGCAGTATTTGGTGCGACGGCATCTGTTGCACCGGGTTCAGATATTGTTATTCAGGGAACATTAGCAACCAAAATGGTACAAAATATTTGTCAGTTGTATGAAATTTCGCCCAAACAAATGGAAATTGATCAGGTTATCCGCATGACAGGAGGAAAATTAAGGACATCTATATCATTGGTTCTGGCTGTTGCCGGCAATGCACTAAAAGCATTTCCTGGGCTGGGTACTGCTGCTGGAGGCATTACACATGCCATTTCTTATGGCATGATTTTTAACGCATTGGGACATGCTGTGTTAGAATCTATTTCAACATTAGGCGTGCTTGATGCTCAGGCCACGCAACAAAAATTTGAGGAAAATTTACTTGGACCTGCACAAACGCTGGCAAAAGATTTGGCGAAAATGGCGCTCAAAATCGACTGAAGACATGAAGCAGGTATCTGCATCAAATACGCCAGATGCCACTGATAAAACTTTAGATTCATTACATGGTTTGCTTAATGACGAGCATATTCCCGCCACTGTGCGCATGCAACTTAATGACGAATACCAACAGGTTCAACAGTTGATAGATAAATTGGAGAAAGAACAGGTTCATATTGTCGCTTTTGGCAAGGTGAGTGCGGGGAAGTCATCATTGTTAAACGCATTAATAGGTAAACAGGCATTTGCCACCAGTCCTTTGCATGGTGAAACAAAGAACAGGCAAAGTGTGCATTGGGACGGTTGCAATCAGTTCAATGATCAGTCTATGGTGGTCATTGATACACCCGGAACTGATGAGATTGAGGGTGAGCAACGGCAAAAAATGGCACAGGATGCAGCCAATATTGCGGATATAATTCTATTTGTTATCGATGGTGATTTAACACACTCGCAACTACAGCAATTACAGCTAATATCGCAACCTAATACGCAAATTCTTGTGGTGTTAAATAAAGTGGACTTATATACTGATGAAGAAATAGACAGTTTATTGTTATCAATCCGTGAAAAAACTACAGGTATTATCAAACCTGAGAACATTGTGACTTCTAGCGCTGCACCATTACCTCAGATACTCATAAAAATGGATAAAAAAGGCCGGCAGACGCGTGAAAGACTGACAGTAGAGGTTGATGTTTCTCAAGTCAAACAAAGGATTTGGGGTATTCTGGAGCAGGATGGGAAAACCTTAACTGCTTTAAATGCCAGCATTTTTGCTGGGGAAATCAGTAACAAAATAGCTAAAAAAATCACCCAGTTGCGTGCCAATGCTGCAGAAAAGGTGGTCACAACATATAGTATTGCTAAAGGCATAGGTGTGGCCTTCAACCCTATTCCTGTTGCTGACCTGTTAATTGCCGCAGGTTTGGATGTTGCTATGATACGCAAGCTGAGCCAGGTTTATGGCTTGCCAATAGTGGGAAATGAAGCAACCAGACTCAGTTTGACAATAATGGCTCAAGTAGTTGCCTTGATGGGTGCGGTTTGGAGTGTTAACTTATTGTCATCAGCTTTAAAAACGGTGAGTGCAGGTTTGTCAACCACCTTAACAGCGGGGGCTCAGGGAGCGTTGGCTTATTATGCTACCTATTTGGTTGGAAAGATTGCTGAGCAGTATTTTATCCGCGGTAAGTCCTGGGGTAAGCATGGGCCTAAACAAGTGGCAAAGGACATAGTCAGCAATCTTGATAAGAACTCAATTTTAGTAGAGGCAAGGAGCAAAATACTTGAGCGGATTAGATCTAAATAGGTTGATGCTACTACCCTAAAGCCTCATCACCTGTACGTAATATCAAGTCTTTCTTTGGCATTAAAACTCCAGGCGAAGCCATTGCCACTACTGCAATTGCAGTCATCTAACATGTTGCCTTCAGGGCTTTTTCCGGAGAAACAATGGCGACCCGATGCGCGTAGAAACTTGATGCCATCTTCGTCTACGGTGATTCTGGCAAAGCCATCAACAGGAAAGTGTTTTGGTGAATATTTGAGAGTGTCTGGCCAATTTGAAGGGACATATCGAACCATGAGAAAGGTTGCTACATTTTTATCGCCTTCAATTTCTTCATGCAATAATATTCCTGTTTGGATAAGGTCTTGATTGACATCGCTAGGAATATGCGGGTTATCTAAAGAGGCGCAATTTAACTTAACATCATTAGAATCAATGGCATCAGAGATGGTGATAAAATTCCCCTGTCTCTCAACTATTAACCATTCGCAGGAATAGCTATTATCTGTCATATTAATGTTTTCATAAGAGTTTGGGTTGGACAAGGTTGTTCGTATGATATTTGTCATTAAAATTTTGTAGTTCATGAGTGTTTTCTTAGGTTGTTGGTTTTAATAAGCCCCATTTCTATATTATGCTAATAGGGCTTAGGTTTAAGAGGTTATATTCTGATCGGTTACACTAGGAGGCTGTCCGAGAAGAGAAGATTGCTCCGAAAAAGCTGAATTTGGACAGCTTTCCACCTGATTCTCGTTAAATAGCCGTGCTATTGCTTCAAATCATGCGAAAACTTATCTCAAATCAACTTTTTCTCACTACGATTCCTATTCTCAGAGAGTCTCCTGGTTTAGTGCAAGGCAAAAATACTTCTAATTATGATTACATAGAATCTTTTGTTTGTGTATACAAATGTAAGATTCTTCCATTTAAAAGTTATTTTTTGTTGTGGTATTTGGTGTGATTGATAATTGCAGAGCTTAAAGTATTTCATTTTTTGTTGAAAACTTTACCATAAAAGTAGGGTTTTTTAATAAAAGCCCTACTTTTGATTAATGAAATTTATTCGGTTGCAATTTCAAGAATTTTATTGATAGCAGCAATGTCTTGTTCAGTTAAGTTGCCAGCTGCTTTTTTTAAGCCAAGATATTGGATGAAATAATCATATTTAGCTTGCGAGTAATCTCTTTGTGCCTGATATAAGCTGCGCTGGGAGTTTAATACGTCAACTATGGTTCTGGTTCCAACTTCATAACCTGCTTCGGTGGCTTCCAGTCCGCTTTGGGCTGAGACCATGGCTAGATTTCTTGCTTGCACACTGCTTTGTGATGCGATAGTTCCATGATAAGCATTTCTTACGCCTCTCACTGTTCCGCGTCTTATTTGTTCGTAGCGATCCATGGCGGCCCTGTGGTTATGAGAAGCTTGTCTAACTTGTGAGGAGGTTCTGCCACCAGAATAAATTGGAACATTTAAACTTAAAGAAACTGAATTAGAATCAAGAGTGGTGTCTCCAGAGTCAAATTGTATTGGTGCGCCAGTTTCAGGGTCAAATTGAGTCCCCGTGGTGCCTGGACTAAAAGAGTTGCTTCTGGAAAAACTCAGTGCCAGTGTTGGGTAGTGCCCTGATTTATTGACTGAAATTTGCCTTTCTGCAATGTCCATATTTATTTGAGAAGAAATAAGTTCAGGACTTTGTTTTTCCCCTTGTTCCTGGTAGGTTTCCATGGCGTTTAACTTGAAAGAACTGAAATCTAAATCATCTGGTGCAGGAGTAAGTTCTGCATAATACCTTTGTGATATTTCAAATAGGGCTTCGTTGGCATCTTGTAGTTGATTATCGGCTAATATGACGGCTGCTCGGGCGCTATCATATCGTGCTCTGGCTTCATGTACATCGGTAATTGCTGCAAGCCCCACTTCAAATCTTTGCTCAGCTTGATCTAATTGTCTTTGTATGGCTTTTTCTTCGGCTTTAGAGAATACCAGGTTGTCTTTGGCGCCAAGGACATTGAAATAACTTTGGGCTACACGCATAATAAAATCCTGAAAAGCTACCTCATAATCAGCAGTGGATTTTAAAATTTGTAATTTGGAGATTTTATAATTTTGATAATTGGCATGATCATATAGTGCCTGTGAAATACTGATCCTCCAACTCTCTGATCTACTGGTGGTTGATGGCAGTGCTCCAGAAAGAGTGTTGTCTCTTTTGTTTTTGCCGAAGTCTTTGCCAAATGAGCTGGTAACCTGAGGCAGAAAGACTGAAAAAGCTTGCTTTTTGCCTTCTGTACTGGCATTCAAAGTATGTTTGGCAGAAGATAGCAAGGGGTCATGTAGTTCGCTTTGTTTAAATATTTCAGATAAATCCGCCGCTAGAGCTGAACAGCTAAGAGCGGAAATACTAAGGGCTAAACAGGTAAATTTAAGATATGATTTTTTCATAATATTCTGTTTCTAAAGTTTAAAAGTTGATGTTTTTTTAATAGATTCCAATGGTTTGACAACTGTCTCAAATAAAGTTTCAACCACAGGCTTTTCATTTTTGTCTTTGCTTAGTATAAGTGCTGACATAATGGGCTCTTCACCAACGATGGCAAATATTTTGCCATCATGTTTAATATTGGCTAATAAGAACTCTGGTACTTGTTTAAAAGAGCCTGTGGCAACAATGCAATCAAATTTATAAGTTGAATGATAATTGAATATATCCTGATGGAGGCATTTAGCATTATTTATTTTTGCTTCCTGTAACTTGTCAATGGCACTGTTGGTAAAATCTTGATGTTTATCTATACTGGTAACATGAGCTGAAGATAAAGCCAGTAACGCTGTTAAGTAAGCACTGCCGGTGCCAATTTCTAAAACCTTTTCTTTGCCTGTTAACTTCAGTGACTGGAGAATTCGTCCTTCTAAAATTGGTTTCATCATATATTCATCATGAGCTAATGGAATCTCAAAATCACTAAAAGCGATCTTTCGGTGTTCAACGGGAACAAATTCCTCACGTTGGATCTGTTGCATGATATTGATATTTTCAGGGCTGATAAAATCCCAGGTGCGGATCTGGTTGAGCAACATGTTTTTTCTGGCGGTATTAAAATTCATAGTATTTTGCCTAATATCTTGGTTCTTTAAGTGAACAATTATTATAATCGTCCTTTAATGTTTTCGTATAAACGATCTCAAGGTGCATAAGTTACCTTATTTAAACTAATAACACAATGGGTTAAAAGTCACATATGATAGATAAAAATCTTGCACAATTAATGTCTAGGGGATTATTGGAACTTAATTTGGATAGCAGTTGCACCGATAAACTTTTAGAATTTGTATACCTACTGGAAAAATGGAATAAGACCTATAATATCACCGCAATTCGCGACCTTAAACAAATGATAATTTTACACATAATTGATAGTGCGTCAGTTTACCGTTATTTATCAGGAAAAACAATAATTGATATAGGAACAGGGGGGGGATTACCGGGAATTATCTTTGCTATTCTTAATCCAGATTTGAAAATAACATTATTGGATAGTAATCAAAAAAAGACTCGTTTCCTTAGATTTGTTCAAAGGCAGATGAAATTGGATAATATTACGGTTGTTTGTGAAAGAGTTGAGAAATATCAGCCCAAAACAAGTTATGATGTGGTAATATCCAGAGCCTTTTCAGAGGTAGGCAGTTATTTAAGTTTGGCTGGTCATCTTTGTGGCAGCGATGGAAGGGTGTATGCGATGAAAGGTCCTAGGGTAGAGTCTGAAAAAAATGTTGGGGAATTTGGTTTTAAACTGATACAAGACATCGAAATTGATGTGCCATTTTTAGACGCTAAAAGACGATTATTGATTTTTGATAAACTATGAGTAAAAAAAATAAAGTTATAGCCATTGCCAACCAAAAAGGCGGTGTTGGGAAAACCACAACAAGCATAAATCTTGCAGTAGGTTTGTCAAGATTAAACAAAACAGTGTTATTGGTTGATCTGGATCCTCAAGGAAATGCCACCATGGGATGTGGACTTGATTCCAGAGAGGTTGAACCCAATGCCTGTGATATGCTATTGCAGGAAGTAGATATCAATAGCATCATATTAACGGTCGAAAATTCTGGGATTGATATCATTGGCTCAAATACAGACTTGACCGCAGCTGAGTTACAATTGATGGATCAACCTAACCCTGAATCAGTATTAAAAAAACAACTGGACTTTATTGATAAAGATTATGATTATATTATCATTGACTGTCCACCATCACTAAACATCTTGACAATTAATGCATTGGCGGCTGCAAATGGTGTGATCATTCCTATGCAATGTGAATATTATGCGCTTGAAGGTTTGGCATCATTGTTGGAAACAATAGAGCGAATTCAGTCAGTGGTCAATCCTGGCCTTGAAATAGAAGGCATTATTAGAACCATGTTCGATGGGCGTAATAATTTGGCTAATGATGTTTCTGCGCAACTGCTCTCACATTTTGATTCAAAAGTATATGTCACAGTTATACCCAGAAACGTGCGAGTTGCTGAAGCCCCTTCTCATGGGATGTCAGTCATTGAATATGATCAGGCATCACGTGGTGCGATCGCGTATTTGGGTCTGGCTGGTGAAGTCATAAGAGGGAATAACTAATGACCGAAAAAAAGATGACTAGAAAAAAAAGAGGTCTGGGCCGAGGTTTGGATGCCTTGCTTGGAACAAAGCCACAGCAACAACCCGCCGAAGATTCACTAGCTGACAACAGTCTTATGGAGTTAGATGTGGATTTGATCAAGCCTGGCAAGTATCAGCCGCGCACAAAAATGGATATGATGAAGCTCAGAGAATTAGCCGATTCAATTAAAGCACAGGGCATGGTGCAGCCAGTAATCGTACGTTGTACAGGTAAAAATAGCTATGAAATCATAGCAGGGGAACGACGCTGGCGAGCAGCACAAATTGCTGAATTAAGCAAAATTCCTGTAGTGGTAAGGGTAGCAGATGACAGGCAGACCATTGCCATGGCATTAATTGAAAATACTCAGCGTGAAGACCTCAACCCGTTAGAAGAAGCCGTTGCCTTGCAACGATTGATTAATGAATTTGAATTAACACATCAGCAAGCTGCGCAAGCAGTAGGTCGCTCAAGAGTGGCTGTTAGCAACTTGTTAAGATTGTTGGATTTACATAAAGATGTAAAAAATTTACTGGATGATGGTGAGATTGAAATGGGACATGCCCGTGCCTTGTTGGCTTTGGATCAAAACCAACAATTAAATGCCGCACAAGAAGTCATCAAAAAAGCCATGAGTGTAAGGCTGACAGAAAAATTCATTAAAAATTATGGTAAAGAGAAATCTGAACCTATCAAGCAAAAAGCAGATAAGGATATTTTAAGACTGGAACAGGAATTAACAGAAAAGCTGTGTGCAGAAGTTAAAATTCAACACGGCAGTAAAGGCAAAGGAAAATTGGTTATTAATTACCACTCTGTTGATGAGCTAGACGGAATTTTATCTCGAATAAAGTAACAAAGATCAAACAATTTCAATAAAAATCAAATATTATGTCAACAACATTATTATCGTTAGAAACTTGGGTTAAGCAGGTGGCGGCCTTAACACGGGCGCAAAAAATAGTATGGTGTACGGGTTCTGAAGCTGAAAAACAGCAGCTTGATGAACTGTTGCTGAAATCAGGTGATTATAAGAGGCTAAATGAAGAGACTCACCCAAACTGTTTCTTGCATCTGTCTGATTCACAAGATGTTGCAAGGGTTGAACACTTAACCTTTATTTGCACAGAAGACAAAGATGACGCAGGCCCCAATAATAATTGGATGAATCCACAAAAAGCCCATGCAAAAATTGATGAATTGTTTAAGGGTTGCATGCTCAATCGTGTTATGTATGTCATTCCGTATTGTATGGGGCCGATCGATTCGCCCCTATCAAGGTGTGGTGTAGAAATTACCGACAGTGCTTATGTGGTGCAAAATATGCGCTTGATGACTCGGATGGGAATACCTGCATTAAAGCGAATTGAGCAAGAAGGTGTCTTTGTCAAAGGGTTGCACTCGATAGGTGAGCTAGACCCGGACAGACGTTATATTATGCATTTTCCAGAAGAGTTAACCATAAAGAGCTATGGTTCAGGCTATGGCGGAAATGCCCTGTTAGGTAAAAAGTGCCACGCACTGAGAATTGGCAGTTATCAGGCAAAAACAGAAGGCTGGTTAGCAGAACATATGTTGATTTTAGGCCTGGAAAACCCGCAAGGAGAAATCAGCTATATTGCGGCTGCTTTTCCATCAGCATGTGGTAAAACGAACCTGGCTATGCTGATCCCTCCAGAGGGTTACATCAACGATGGGTGGAAAATATGGACAGTTGGTGATGATATATGTTGGATGCGACCTGGAGAAGATGGTCGTTTGTGGGCGATCAATCCAGAGGCAGGCTTTTTTGGAGTCGCTCCAGGAACGGCGCAAAATACTAATCCAAATGCCTTGGCGATGTTATATGAGGATACTATTTTTACCAATGTAGCAACAACGGCTGATAATCAGCCT
>JAESTH010000240.1 GCA_016763695.1 Alcanivoracaceae bacterium | reverse complement strand
TTTGGTCCATACCTAACCATGAGGCTCTCCTAGAATAGAAAACCTACTAGTAGGCAGGGAATTTTATCGTCAAATTAAATAGTTTATATTTAATCCTCAATACTCAATCGATCATTGCTATTAGCAATAACCGCTTAAGAACTGCGAATTATACTCTAAAATTTTATTTTTAAATATTGTTTTTAAATATTATTTCTTAGTAACCAATGCAATTATTAGTACCGAAAAGATTACCATTATTGTGGTTCCATAAAAAACATTCATGTAACTTTCCTGCATCAATATCCCTGCTACTAGCGATCCAGCAAAAGCACCCATAAACTGTGCTGTTGAATAGGCTCCCATGGCTGCTCCACGGTATTTTTCCCCAGCCATTCTCGATAACATCGCGGGCATTGCTGCCTCCAAAAAATTAAAGAAAGCAAAGTATAAGACTAACATAGCAGAAATAACCATTAAACTAGAGTTAAACAGCGCCATCATCACTTGTGATATGGCCAACCCTATTAATGCCACAGAAATAAACAGGAAGTATTTTTTGAGTTTCTCGTGCATAATTATCATCGGTATAAAAAACACCACTGATATCAACAACACGGGTAAATACATTTTCCAATGTTGGGGTGCCGGAAAACCAAGTTGTTCAACTAGATGTAATGGCAGCACCACAAATACAGCTGTCATTACCGCATGTAACACAAATACCGATATATTTAATGACATTAAACTCATGTCTTTAAATGTATGCATAAACTCTGCAAAGCTAAATGCTTTTTTGACTTTTTTAGAAGGTTCTTTAACAAAGATATGTAACTGAATTAATGCCAATAATGCCAAGATAGCCGTTATCCAAAATAAACCAGCTACTCCAAACCAGCCAGAAAAAATAGGTCCTGTAATAAATGCCAGCATAAACGCCAAACCGATACTCATACCAACAAATGCCATCATTTTGGTACGCTGTTCTGGCCTTGAGACATCTGCAATCAGGGCCATACCTGTAGATGCAATGGCGCCCATTCCCTGAATTGCCCGACCCATTATTACACCGTAAATATTTGTTGATAGAGCCGCGATTATGCTACCAGCGATAAATATTAATAATCCGATTGTGAGTATTTTCTTGCGGCCAAAAAAATCTGATGCCAGCCCAAGTGGAATCTGTAAAATCGCCTGAGTCAGTCCGTAAATTCCCAATGCCAGGCCAATTAATAGAGGGGTTGAGTAGGGCAAAGTTTTTGCATATACAGAAAAAACTGGCATGATCAGAAACAGTCCATACATACGCAAAGCTATCAAAATTGCGATAGAAAAGGCTGCTTTTTTTTCTGTGGGATTAAATCCACTCATTTCATTGTTTTAAAAAAGATTAGAAAGGAGTAATATAACGTTTTAAATGATAAATCCAAGTAAAATTCATGATTTTCAGTATAATATCAATTTTAACAGTTGACTGACAGACACTTGAAACAAAAACCCAGCCAAAACCTCATCCAAACAATTGATGATGTTTTAAAAATAACCCACGATGATATGTCACGGGTTAATGCTACCATCCGTGATAGCCTTGACTCCCATGTGGTATTAATTAAACAAATTTCTACTTATATTATTAATAGTGGTGGTAAAAGATTGCGCCCTATTCTTGTGGTGTTAATGGCACAGGCTTTGAATTATAAAGGTAAAGATCATATCCAGTTGGCTGCAATCATTGAATTTATCCATACCGCCACACTGTTACATGATGATGTGGTTGATGAATCTGATATGCGCAGGGGCAATAAAACCGCCAATGAAGTCTGGGGCAACTCTGCCAGTGTTCTGGTCGGTGATTTCCTTTATTCTCGCTCTTTTCAAATGATGGTCACTATTGAAAATCTTGAGGTGATGAATATCTTGGCCAATGCGACTAACACCATATCAGAAGGTGAAGTTTTACAACTATTAAATATTGGTAATCTGGAAATAACTGAGGATCAGTATTATCAGGTTATCCGCAATAAAACCGCACAATTATTTGAAGCAGGCTGTGAACTTTCTGCCTTGATCAGTTCTGATGATAGAAATTTAATCACTAAAATGGCAGATTATGGCAAGTATCTTGGCATGGCATTTCAGATTGCTGATGACATGTTGGACTATGCCATCGACAATGACGAATTAGACAAGAATATTGGTGATGATTTAGCCGAAGGCAAGTTAACGTTGCCTTTAATATATTTATTGAAACATGGGACAGCAGATGATAAAACCGTCATCTCAGAGGCCATTGAATCACAATCTACCAAGCATCTCAAGACCATTCAGAAACGCATCAATGAAACACCTGCTCTTGAGTATACTCAAAATAAGGCCAATGAATTTGCCCATCTGGCAAAAGAACAATTAACTGATTTGCCTGCCAGTGATGCCAAAGATGCCTTATTGTTTTTGTGTGATTTTGCCTGTCATAGGAATAATTAATACTTGATCGAAAAAAATCTAATCTGTATAGGCTTAATTTTATTTATTATCAGTTAAGAGTTTTGCAAGCAGTTCTTTAAAAAGTTTGTAAGCCACCATTGCAGTCATGTTGTTTATATCCCTGCTGGGATTATACTCAACAATATCGGCACCAACTATTGGGACTGAAATCGACTGGATAATTGTTAACATATCTCTCATATTTATACCACCAGGCTCATGATGAGAAACACCTGGAGCACAAGAAGGATCTAATGCATCTAAATCAATAGAAATATAGAGTGGGCCTTGTAAATCATTAATGAAATCCATATTAAAATCTTTCATTTCAACCATTGTCACACCGAATTTACGGACCTGATTTCTTTGGTGTGCATCCAATGTTCTAATTCCTACTTGAGTTAGTGAACGAGCTAACTTATTTTCCATTATTCTGGCAAATGGTGATGCATGAGAATAGGGATTGTTTTGAAAACTATGGTATAAGTCAGGGTGTGCATCAAAATGTAATATGTTGAGGTTTGTATATTGCTTTGCATAGGCTTGAATAATGGGGTAAGTAACGGCATGGTCCCCACCAAGGAAAATCACTTTATTACCAATATCTAATTCAAACTCTATTTTTTTAACAATCTCCATGTGGATGGCTTCTGAACTTAAGGTCTCATCATAAACCATGTCTCCAAGATCAAGGTAAGTTTCATTGTTTATAATTTTACTGCCATCTTCGCTATAAAAATTTGATGAACCACTATTAGCCACCTGTCTAATAGCATCAGGTGCAGCCGCTGGGCCTCTTATAAAGGAAGAATTGATATCAGTTGGTAAACCTAATAATTTAATCATGACACTTCAGCATTTCTATTTCAGTATAGTTGATGGAATTGGTATTTTTTAATGGACTGTTGTTTTCTGAATGATATGTAATGACAACAGTATTTTTTGATTTATTGGTGTTATTTCTACCTGCGGCATGGAAAACAGCGGCATGGAAAAATAACAAATCGCCTTTTTGTAACTCTACATCAATTGATTTATCCAGCCATTGCTGATTTTCTACCAGGTCTTTACGTAAAAATAGTCTGTCATCTAGTCGGTCTTTGGAGACATTCCAGAGGTGTGTTTTTGGAATAACCTGTAAACAGCCATTTTCAATGGTCTCATCTCCTAACGGCAACCAAGTATTGACTAAATTAGTATTTTCAAAATTCCAATATCGAATGTCTTTATGCCAGTGGGTTTCAGAACTAAACTGTGGTTGTTTGGTCATTATGCAATTATGATGTGATTGCACCAGGTATAGAGATTTTGACTGAAGCAATAGTTTAATAATGGCGATCGTATTTTTGTTCTCAGCCCAGTGTTTAAAAACATCATCTCTAGTATAGGCCAATCGCAGTCTGCGTATGGTATCTCCCCCTTTCTCTGCTTGGGTTTTGGGTGAACCAGGATAGTTGACTTCCTGTTCCAGTTCATAGGGTTTAATCCGTTGATTCAGGTGCTCTAATACCGTATTTTGCAGATTTTGTAATACCTTTAAATCCACAAAACCCCTTTTAATCAAATAGCCATTTTCCTGAAAGAACTGTATTTCTTTAGCAGTAATTGTGATTGACTTGCCTGTGTTTAACTTGTTCATACGACAAATGTTACCTTAATTATTTTTACAAAGATATTGATCTACTGGTGCTATTATATTGCAGGGTTAATAGATGAGGTATATTCATAACTCAAATTAGTGGAAATGTAATCAGATTGGCTATTTTCTTGTAAAGCCAATAATATAACCAGAGAAATAAATATCAGTATTGCCATCTTCTGATGTTTTTCTAAATAAAACACTTATCACTCAGGATTATTCAATCATAGAGTATGCAACTATATAATAAAAACATTTATTCAACCAGTGTCATTTGTAAGAAGTTGTAAATAATACTGTTAAAAATATGTTTTTAACTGTACATTGATAGGCTTATCAGAAAATTAAGTCTATCAAAACTCGTTTCAATGCATAAAATTATACAAAACTACCGATGGTTAATATTTGATGCCGATAATACCCTGTTTGATTATGACAAGGCTGAAAAACTGGCCTTATTGAAAACCCTGGATGATTATGATATCTGTTATCCTCAGGATTCAATTATCGATACTTACCATAAAATCAACCATAAGCTCTGGATGCAATTTGAAACTGGAGAAATAAAATCTCAGGCAGAAATCAAACAAAAAAGAACCAGCCAATTATTTAAGGTGCTAAAAGTTAAAAGGGATATACTCCAGTTTGCTGATGATTATTTGATCAATTTATCACTAAATGGACAACTGCTTGATAATGCCCTAAGAGTCATTAAAACCCTGGCAAAAACAAAGAAAATGGTCATTATGACCAATGGGATGACCGCTGTACAAAAACCTCGATTTAAGGCTTCACCCATAAGCCAATATTTTCAGCACATTATCATTTCAGAAGAAATCAGACACTCTAAACCATCAACAAAAATATTTGACCATGCTTTTGAGTTAATGCGGCAACCAGATAAAAGTGAGGTCATTATGATTGGTGATAATCTTGGTTCAGATATTCAGGGAGGCATTAATTATCACATTGACACAATTTGGTATAATCCGAATAAACACCAGGTCAGACATAATGCGACATATGAAATATGTAACTTGTTAGAATTTATTGAAGCTTGATTTTTTAGGTATTGTTTTATTCAATCAAAAAAGCCATATTTGATATGTATGGCTTTTTACATAGTCTATTTACTATCGCTGGTACTTCTCCAAATACCTTTGATTGAGTTTTTGCTGCCTGCCATCCAAATTTAGTTTTCTACCATCTATATAGGCAGCATCCAAAATATTGGTGCGCATATCCAGGGCATCTCCTTCGGTAATAATCAGGGTTGCACTTTTACCGACTTCCAGGGTTCCATATTTTTTATCAATGCCTAAAATTTTTGCCGTATTGCCTGTTATTAATTGTAGTGCCTGCTCTTTTTCCATTCCGTAATTGACCAGTGTTCCTGCTGCAAAAGCTAAATTCCTTGCTCCCATGACTCCAGAGTCAACGGAATGGGCAAGTGCAACCAATATCCCCGCTTTATGTAGCTTTATAGCCGTGGTATAGCCATCATCAACAGAACTATCATCACGTTTAGGTAAACTATGTGCTGAACTGACTATTACAGGTACCCCTGACTGTTTGATAAAACCAATCACAGGTTCAACTTCTTGTCCCGCAACCAGCACTAAATGAGTAGCATCTATTTTTTGGAAAAAATTAATCGACTCAATAATAGATTTTGGTGAGCTGGTATGAATGTAAATTTTTCTGGAGGCAGAAAATACTGGAACAACCGCATCCAGTTTCAAGTTGACCAATTTTTTATCGTGTAGATTGCTCCTTGACTTGGCATCCATGAATAATGTGGTGATTTTTTCCAGTTGCGATGCATAATCTTTATTCTCTTGTACTTTTAAGGTAAAGGTAGAAAAGTCAAATTTAGCCATCATGGAACTGGGCCAGTTAACATGTAGCGCATCATCAGTTAGGATGGCTGCATCTTGCCAATTCCAAGCATCGAGTTGCACGATTGAAGATAAACCACTGACTAAACCGCCCTGTGGAGTTGGTTGTGCCAGTAATATGCCATTAAATTTAAGTGTAGGGGTGATTTCAGAATCGGTATTGTAGGCAATGATACTTCTGATATTGGGGTTTATCTTGCCAGTTTCCTGCCCATCCCGAGTGGCTTTTACCGCCTCAACTTCAGTCAGACCCAAACCTGTTACAGGTAATATAAAACCTGGATAGACATGTTTTCCTTTTAAGTCTATATCAGTTTTTTGCCAGGCCATTTTAAAATGTCCCACACGTGAAATTTTGCCATTATCAAAGGCAATTGTGGCATTTTTGAGTATTTGGCCGTTGCCTATATGAATATTACCATTGTGATAGACAACTGGCTGCTTTTGTTTTTCTGCAGGCCCAGGAGCCAGAGCATGAGATAAGGTGGCCATGCCAATTAAAACCAGTACTGAAAATATTTTTATTGCTCTGCTCATTGTACTGCTCCTAATAAATATTCATAGCCCGTTATGCTGTCACATTGCATGTGTTTTCCATGCCCCATCATTGCTGGCATTTTAGCTTCATCTGCTTGATTGATTTTTTTGATCAATCGCGCTCTTTCTGAGGCGATTTGCGCTTCTATCTCTGCCTGTCTATCTCTATCAAATAGTAATTGACCATCAACAAAAGTTTTATTCGCTTTTGCATAAATACTCATGGGATTGGCTGACCACAAGACTATATCTGCATCTTTACCCACTTTGATACTGCCCATTCTATCATCTAAATGTAATAGTTTTGCAGGATTAAGCGTCACCATTTTCAGGGCATCCTGTTCAGACATACCACCATATTTTATTGACTTGGCGGCTTCCTGATTGAGTCGTCTTGCCATTTCTGCATCATCCGAGTTTATGGCCGTAGTCACACCCACTTTAGTCATGATTGATGCATTGTATGGTATGGCATAATTCACTTCCCACTTATAAGCCCACCAGTCAGCAAAGGTTGATGCCCCTGCTCCGTGTTTTAACATTTTATCTGCTACCTTATATCCTTCTAGAATATGGGTAAATGTATTAATATTAAAATCAAAATCATCCGCTACTTTCATCAACATATTTATTTCTGACTGTACATAAGAATGACAAGATACGTACCTGTCTTTATTGATAACCTCTAAGGTTGCATCCAGCATTAAATCACGTCTTGGTTTGGCAAGATGCTTTTTGTCTTTTCTCTTGCCTTCTTTATTGGCTTTATTATATGTTTGCCATTGTTTTTCATAAGCAAGTGCATTGCTAAAGGCATCTCGGTAGACTTGTTCCACCCCCATTCTCGTTAATGGGTATCTGATGGACTTTTGGGAAGATGAGCGTTTTACATTTTCACCCAGAGCAAATTTAATAAAGTTATCTGCTCCTTTTATTAATAATTCATCACTGGTCGCACCCCAACGCATTTTTATCAGAGCAGACTGACCCCCTATCGGGTTGGCTGAACCATGTAATAATTGTGCGGCTGTCACACCCCCTGCCAGATTTCGGTAGATGTCAACATCATCAGAATCCAAGGAGTCTTCCATACGCACCATTGAGGAGTTAACCGCTATATCATTGACTGATAATAGGGCTATGTGTGAATGCTCATCAATAATTCCTGCTGTTAAGTGTAGGTCTGTTCCGTCTATTGTGACTTCCGCTTTTAAATTTAAATTTTTACCAATTTTTATTATTTTTCCATCTTTTATGTAAACATCAGTTTCACTTAAGATTCCATCCTCTTCATTGGTCCAAACAGTAGCATTGTTAATCAGGTAAGATTTGGCAGTAGCAGGTACATGTAAACCATAAGTAGAAAAAGGCTGGGCTATGATTGGCGTTTTATCTGCACTTTTATTACTGTGCTTTTGTTTTTTATCATCTTCTTTATCATTTTTTTTAATATCAGATATTCTTCTCATTGACCATTGAGGAGTTTGACCTTTAATATTTCGAAATGCATTTTTTGTGGTTAAGCCCAATAATTGAGTCGAATTATCTTTGTCATTTATCTCTATACTGACAAAATCCTTGTCCATTTTTGCCTTGTATTTAATCGTGCTGTCCTTGTCAGGATTTTTTAATTTCAATTTACCGTCTTTTGCCACAACTTCCAACTCATGACTTGTTCCATTAAGCTCTAATTTATAAACACCTGAGCTAATTTTGGCTAATTTATTGATAATAAATCGCTTACCAGCAACCCAGTTTTCTACCATTTTACCTTCATCTGTAAAGATATCTCCCTGAGTAATAATAAAATTGGCACTGGCACCCTGTTTTAAGTGGCCTAGTTTTTTATTTGACAATATTTTTGCTGGGATGGAAGTTAAAGCCGCGAGTGCCGCTGATTTTGGCAAACCTTTTTTAACCGCTTTACGTAAATCTTTTAAAAATGTTTTTTTGTCTTTGGGTACTATAGAAAATTCAACCCCATTTTTATGTAGATAATAGAGGTTGTAGGGAGCCGCTTCCCACTCCATCATTTTATCCAGCGAGACATTCCACGCATCCAGTTCGTCACTGACGTCCATTGCTTTTGGAAATGATAATGGCACAATTAAACTCCTGTTAAGTTTTTTTATGGCATCAATGTGTTTGTATTCATCACCTGATGATTTAATCACTATTTTCTTGTCGAATTCTAAGGCTATTTTATCAGCCAATAATAATTGTTGCCAGTTTTTAACTTCAAAAAATTGTAAGCGTGACTTGTTGTCATTGACCGCTTTTAAATCCAAATCGGCAAAATCAGGCAGACCTTGTCCATACCAATCGGCATCCAGCCACGTTTGGCGTATTAATGCTGATGAACCCATCAATGAAATAGGGTATAACTGTTTTGAACTGCCCTTACTAAACGATAAGTGAAAGGACGGCTCTGCTTGCACAATACTTTGTTGGTCGGCTTTATCATTCAGGCTGACCAGGACTGAGGTTCCTCGCATGATACCATCATGTTTTGATGACAAGACGGTACTAAAACCAATTTTTCTTAAAGTTTTGGCTGCTTCTTTATCATGATGAAAGTCAGCAACTGCTTGATAAGAGGCTTTAATGGCTTCATTGCTGTTGACCACTCCTTTTGTTGTGCTATCCAGTATTTCTTTTCCAAAAAAAGAAAAGGGGCTTTTCTTTGGCACTTTAGATAAGCCATAATCACTATCTAATAGCACAAAACCTGGATATATATAGGCTCCATCTAAATCATGAGTTATTGCATCTGCCGGAATTGAAATTTTCTCGCCTATATTTATGATTTCGTTATCTTTCACGATCATGGTTGCATCATTTAGTTCTGTTTTACTATCAACAAAAATATGGGCATGTGTAAAAGCATGAATAGTGTGTCGGTCATCTTTTACACCATTAACAACAGATGTTGGCAATTGACTCGCTATGACATTGACATGCATAGTTATACTTAAAATTGTAATTAGTAATTTCATACTACCTCTCTATTTTTGTATTTTTAATAATCGATTAAGTAGATTCGCGGTCAGAACGGGGCTTTTATCCAACCAGGAATGAACCAGCGCCCTATTAAACTCAGCGCCTACTAGATGGTGGATTTTTTTATCATTTATAAATAACTTGGAACCTTCATCAGGATAATAAATAAATACCCATTGATTGTGTTTTTCTGTTGCAGGTAATTTTTTCAGAAAGAAATTGATGATATTTTCGGCTAACATAAAACTTTCTTTATTAGTATAACCTCTTTCAAATTGGCTCAAAAATAACTTTTTAACATCTTCCTGTGAATAGGCAATCGGTAGCCAGGTTAAGGAAAATTTCATAGGTGATAGGCCTTCTTTGATATCAGCTATGTTTCTTACTCCAAAGGGCACAGATAACTTGATTTTATATGGGTAGACAAACCCATATTCATAGGTTCCCTCCCCTATTTCAACCCAGCGAGTTGTATCTTGAGCAACTGCCATGTTTGTAAGAAAGAAAAGGATGACAATTAGTTTTATGGTGTTTTTCATATTTATACTTCTTCTTTACATATTTGAATAATTTGGCCCGCCGCCACCCTCAGGAGTTACCCATGTGATGTTTTGGCTGGGATCCTTTATGTCACAGGTTTTACAATGTACACAATTTTGCGCGTTTATCCTAAATTTCCTGATGTTATTTTCTTCAATCACTTCATAAACCGCAGCTGGACAGTATCTTTGTGCTGGCTCGGCCCACTGTGGTAAATTTTTGTCAATAGGAATGTCGCTATCAGTCAGTTGTAGGTGACAAGGCTGATCTTCCTCGTGATTGGTACTAGACAGGAATACAGAGGACAATCTGTCAAAACTTATTTTATTATCTGGTTTTTGATAATCAATTTCCTTTGAATCTTGTGCAGATTTTAAACAGTCATGATCGGCTTTACTGTTATGTAAGGTAAAGGGCAGTTTTCCACGGAATATATTTTGATCAATAAATGCAAATGCTGCACCGAAGAATGTTCCAAATTTATTTAAAGCTGGTTCAAAATTTCTTGACTGTTTTAATTCTGCATAAACCCAAGAGTCCTGGACTTTTTTACTGTAGTTAATTTTAATGTCATTTGTATCTTCTTTGAGCAAATTTTCAGCGATACTTTCCGCAGCAATCATACCTGTTTTCATAGCAGTATGTGTGCCCTTTATCTTGGCAGGGTTCAAAAAGCCAGCTTCACAACCTGTCAAACATGCACCAGGAATTTCAATTTCTGGCAGTGATTGCAAGCCACCTTTATTCATGGCTCGGGCACCGTAAGATACTCGCTTTCCTCCTTTTATCACATCTTTAATAATAGGATTGTGCTTCCATCTTTGAAATTCTTCAAATGGGCTCAGATATGGATTATCATAGTTGAGTGCGACTATAAAGCCCAGTGCAACTTTGCCCTGCTCCATATGATAAAGAAAGCCACCACCTTCTGTATGGTTATTAAGCGGCCAGCCCAGCGTATGCACCACCTTACCTGGTTTAGATTTTTCCTCATCTATCTGCCACACTTCTTTTATACCTAACCCATAGTGTTGAGGGTCTGAATTTTTATCCAAATTAAATTTCTCAATCAGCTGTTTACCCAAGTGGCCACGACAACCTTCTGAAAATATGGTGTGTTTAGCCAATAACTCATAACCTGCTTCAAAACTACCTTTCTCCTTGCCATTGGCATCAATCCCCATATCAGCTGTGATAATACCTTTTACCTGGTCATTGTCATCAAAAATGATTTCATTAGCAGGAAAGCCAGGGAAGATATTAACCCCTAAATTTTCTGCCTGCTCACCCAACCACCTACATAAATTACCCAAGGATATGATGTAATTACCATGATTTTTCATTGGCCTAGGAATAAACAAACCAGGAACTTTAATAGCCTTATTTTGAGAACGTAAGTAATGAAATTCATCCACAGTCACTTCTGTTTTCATTGGGGCGCCAAGTTCTTTCCAATTAGGAAAGAGTTCATTCAGTGCGCTAGGTTCCACCACCGCGCCTGAAATAATATGTGCACCAATTTCAGAACCCTTTTCTACCAGTGCAATTTGCCAGTTCTTACCTTTTTCTTGTGAAATTTGCGCTAATTTTATTGCAGCTGACAAACCTGAGGGGCCAGCTCCGACTATCACTACATCAAATTCCATAGATTCTCGCGTCATTTTTACACTCTGTGATTATAATGTTTCACATTATAGCTTTTATTGAGTGTTTTGTTGAAATTAATCCATACAGAAATTAACTTTAGTTGTAGATTGGCAAGGCTAAATCCACGTGCCCTATATGAGCTCTTTCAGAAACCTTTTGAGTTTTTGTATATTGCTATGCCTTTCGAGGCAAAAACATAATCTTGATATTTTTTTCATTTTGTATGGCTCAATAGTGCTTGACCTAGAAAGAATCATGTCTTTGCCATCTTTCAAATTCTGTTTGACTAATACCAAGCCCTGCAATGGTATTGATTGTCAACATACACAATTCATCTTCTAAAGATTCTATGAATAATTGTTGCTCATCATTAGTGATATAATTAGTACATACATTTTTGATACAATTTTCTTTATCGTTATCAAATAATAACTCACGAATAATTTTTGCAATCAGATCTCTGCGCTGTCTTCTATATTTAACCCGTATGGGATCAAAACCGACAGACTCAACAGTTGCATCATAGGCCTGACAAGTACGTAAATATGAATGATAATACAAATCAACCATTGGTGACACTTGGTTTAGTTCGTAGACTGCTAGCATAGCCGAAATATAATCATCCTTGTCTAATTCATTAAATGATAATGGCACTTTATTTGACTTGATCAAGGCGATATTGGCACTCAATCTTGCTGTGCGTTTATTTACATCCATGAATGGTTGTAAATACGCCAGTTGTACCAACAAGAATAAACTTTGCTCATAGGGATTCTGGATTTGTAATGCTTTAACAATGATATTTTTCAAATAGGACTCTAAGCGCAACTTGTCCTCCAAGGGTTGATAGGTTGACTGTCCAATGCGCACCCTTTCGTTACGAACTTTACCCATGTATTCTATTGGCAACAACCCATCTGCCAGTAAATAATGTAATGTGCATATTGTTTTATATGAGACGGTTAACCTTCCTGCATTTCGAACCAGGTATTCAATGGCATCTTTATGGTTAAGAATCATCACCCGCTCTTCATCCAGTTTGTCGCTATGCTTAAGCCCTTGAATAAGCAATTTTTCAGTATCTAGCTTTGAGTAGGTATTGCCTTCTAAACGTGATGAATTATAGGATAAATCAATCAACAGTCGATTCAATATTTTTCTACTATAGGTGCCTGCTGGTTCAATTCCCTGTAATTGACTGCGGTTACCACTTTCTGCCATTTGAGCTCGCTGCTGCTCACTAAAATAAAATGTTTCATTCGGTATATACGAGTCAACCCATTGCTTTTTATAACTCACTGGAATACGGTGAAAGATAGGTTTTCTTATGGCTTCGATAACATGCAGAGCTTTTGAACTAAAGATAGCATTAACCACGTATCCGGATAAGTCATCGCTTTCTTTAATGTGATTATCATATTGATTATTCTGATTAGCACTATTTACCCTATAACGGGTACTGGGACCACGACCAGATCTTAAAATTAAGCCATCAGCCTTCAATTCACTTAAAAGTCTCCTAACAGTTCGCTCTTTAAACGGATCTCCCAAGAGACTTAACATTGTCGATATACCAAGCCAGTCTCCTCGGAATTGTAGCAATTTCAAAATATTTAGTTTTCTAGCAATCTTTTTCATAATACGGCCAAAGTAATACAAAATCAGGCCAAAATCAATATTATCGGCCATTTTTATAATTTATTCGGCCATTAATAACTTGCCACTATTAAAAATGAGTCCATTCGGCCAAAAACACATCTAACTAAAACCTAGATTTAATCACCAGAGTTAATATAATAACTTTTCATGCAAAAATTTGTTAAAATTAATCCATTCAATAATCAGTCATAATTTAATGCCAGCACAAGCCATTTGGAATCCGAATCAATTAAGTATAGAAAAATTAAAAATCACTCAATTTCAGCAACATCTCAATCAAAAGTTTTCATTAAATATCAGTAATTACCAACAACTACACCAGTTTTCTATCAATGAGACTGAAAAATTTTGGCAAGAAATGGTGGTATTTTGTGATGTTGACTTTATACAAGCCGCAACCGAGACTGTCGCTTATGGAAAACATATGATTGATACTGATTGGTTTATCAATGGCACGCTTAATTATGCACAAAACATCTTAAAGTACCGAAGTGACAAGATAGCTATAGAGTTTGAGAATGAACAGGGAGTAATAAGCTCTATCAGTTATGAGCAATTATATTCTAAAGTAGCGAAACTACAGTTCTTCCTTATACAGCAAGGTATTAACAAGGGTGATAGGGTCGCTGGGTTTTTACCCAATGTTATTGAAACCATTATTGCCATGTTAGCCACCACTTCACTGGGAGCCGTTTGGACGTCTACCTCACCAGATTTTGGCTTTGAAGGAGTGATTGACAGATTTGGGCAAGTTGAAGCAAAAATTTTATTTATTACTGATGGTTATTTTTACAATGGCAAAAC
>JAESTH010000311.1 GCA_016763695.1 Alcanivoracaceae bacterium | reverse complement strand
CACCTTCACCAAAAAGGCATTGAGAACGCTGGGTATCACAAACATGCCAAGGAAATCCTTGATATCTACAGGATCGAAATTGATTATTACATTTATTTTCACATTTTCCCCCAATAATAGGAGTGATACCGCCTTTTACATTATCCATGATACCTATACTTGCTGCTGGTTTTTGTAAATAATCAAAGCCATCTGATGACTTGGCCATAATTGAAGTAGATACCATTGAAATAATTATTGCTAATATTGTTTTCTTCATAGTTTTACCTGCTTGTTGTTTGAGTATATATCTTCCTTTTAAATTTAATGATCTCCATTTCATAGCTTCTATTGTAAGCACTAGATACAGTTTTCTGTGAATAATGTAAGGACAGAAATTCAAACAATTTGGTCAAAATTCTAAAAAAGAAGAAAAACATGTGTTTATATTATAGTGGCAGAATAATACCGATGGAGGTAGCAAAAAGCCCTTTGTGAATAACATTGGGCTTTATGTTCTCAATTATAGATAACCTACTTAAATAAACCTACTTAGGTAAATCACATTGGGTATTGTCCAAAACAGTTAACTGAGACAAGTTAAGTTGGCCGTTACCTAGATTAACTTGACTGAAATCATAGCCTACCACAGCGTTATGACAGTTGTCCCATGTCATCGACAGGTTGCCAAAGGTGGTTGCTTCGCTATTGCCAGAGAATAAATTAGCCCCTGTAAACTGCTGTATTTCATTGATGGTAAAGGTTTGATCCGTTACAGTGCCTGTCCCAGAAAGCCAGACTTGATTACCGTTGTTATCATAAGTGTACCATGTAACAGTCGCCATTTCGGTGTTAGCCTGAGTGAAGAGATAAACAGTAAATCCTTCGCCAGCACGGTTTTGATCGAACCAGGCTCCTGATATACCATTGGGCAGTGCTTTGTTGGTACTAGCACACTCGTTACCTGGTATTTCTGTGTCTTTATTTATAACAACTTCACGGGTTTCTATTGTGGGTAAGTCATAGCTGAGAGTGGCTTGATTACAGTGGTTAAAACTTATGAGTGCCTGTCCTTCGTTGTTAGTACTAATATCATTGCTATTAAAGTCATCTCCAAACAGACCGCCAGAAGTGCTATAAACCTGATTAAAATTGATGTTATTATCTGAGATCTCGCCAACAGCAAACAACCATAAGCTGTCACCAGCATTATTTAAGCTCCCAAACATGACAGCACGACCATCGTTTAAAATTTCTATGCTGATTTTTTGGTTATCAACGTTATTGGCTAACCATGTCCCAGACACTTTAGTATCAACTGTATAGGTCATTGGATCAGGATTGGTATTGCCAGCTCTTGAGAAATGATGATAACTGGTAACATCACCATTATCAAAACCACCACTGGTAGAATTGACTAACATATCGCTAGCATTAAAGATCAAATTTCCTGCAAAACGATCAAATAAATTACTGGGATCGCTAGCAACCAACTTTTGCTGCTCGATAAATTGACCATTGACATCTTTACTATAAGTATAAACCGCACCTAAGGTGATGATAGCATCTTGTCCAGCACCCGCACCTATGATTAATTCATCTTCATCTAATCTAACGGTTATGGCAAATTGGTCATTAAACGTATTATCACTGGCCTGTATAAACTGGGTTTCTGACCATTGGCCATTGGCTTTATTAAACAGTGTTACGCCACCGACTCCACCCGCTTGAACATTACCAACAGCCAGAGTGTTACCAAAAATTTCTATTTGATTGCCCAGATTGGCATTACGGGTATCATTAATGGTTTGAACATTTTGCCAGGTTGCTCCATTTTTTTCATAGACATAAACTCTACCAGGTTGATTTAATGCCTGTTCTCCCCAAGCACCAACTATAATTTGATTATCTTCATAATCAAAATCTTGCCCAAATAGATTGAAGTTTTCGGTGAGTTTTTGAGTCTCTACAAATCCTGTTCCTGAATTTTCAAATACATAAACGCCAGTGCTGACAGGAAAAGAAAAACCAAATATGGTATTGTATTCATGTGCATGTACCAACAAAATATCATTCTCCATGACCAACTGAAAACCCATACCTTTACCTGCAGCCAGATCACTGCCAATTAGGGTTTCCTGTAACACCCAGTTATCATTTTCGAAAGTGGTAATAAAGACACGAGAGTCTGCATCCGTGGCACCACCACTGGCACCTAGCATGCCGCGTACCCCCGCTGGCATACCAATGGCTAATTTCCCATTGCTATAGGCTAAACCAAAACCAAATCCATCTCCATCGACACAAGTACCTGTTAAATCTTGCGCTGTCAGCCTGGCCACTTCCTGATATTGGTCATCGACTTTGTTATAAGTAATGATTTCACCACAGTTATCAGCATCGTTGCCTCTGGTGAAAGTTCGTGGCCATGACACCACTAGTTTATCATCGGCAAAAACCATATTAACGCCATAATCGCTTTCGGCAGATTCCATAGGGGCAAACTCATCGGTCAATTGCCAGTCTTGAGCGTAGGTATTGGCTACAAATATTAAGATAAATAAGGTAAATAATTTTTTCATGACTTTCTCTGTTTATATTGATTGCTTTAATTGTAGTGATATACTCATTGTTGCAAACCCCCAAGCTTAGGGGGAAGTATTGATAATTTGATAAATAGTAATAAAAACAGATGATAAATAATGAAATATTAGTCAGTTTAGGCAAAGTAATGGTAATCATTACTTGTTTGGGCATGATTGCTATCGTTATCTGGCAAAATATAGTGAATAAAATTTTCCCCAAACTTCTCATGCCTTTGTTATTGGCTTTATTTGCTTTTTCTGCTTGGTCAATATTAAACCCAAAACTACCTGTTTCTTTTATTCTGTTATTTTGTTTGTGGGTTTTGTTGTATCTGATTATTAAATATATGAGACTATTTACCCAAATGCAAACGCCACCAAGGCCACTCATTTACCAGGACAATTCACAATTAATTGCACTGACCCAAGAACAGGAACGTTCAAGAATCTATGCCAATTTACATGATGATGTTGGAGCTAAATTATTGGAGTTGATTTACAGTGCTAAAGATGATGAGAGCAAAGAACTGGCCAAAGAGGTGCTGGCAGATATTAGACAGGCGGTTGCGAAAACGGAAAACTTTCAATGTACTGT
>JAESTH010000055.1 GCA_016763695.1 Alcanivoracaceae bacterium | reverse complement strand
TAGTACCAGAAATCTTAAGGCTCTTAAAGTTTTACGCCGAGAAATTGAAAAAGGCCACAAGAAATTTGCCATTTTTTACGGTGCTGCGCATATGCCAGAAATGGCTGAGGTGATGATGAAAAAGTTTAAACTAAAACCAGGTCAGGTGAAATGGGTGGATGCCTGGGATTTATCTCAGTAAACTTAATTTCTATCACGTTTTCATTTATAAAGCGTATAATAGAGCTTGACAATGATTTGACTTTGGACTTTATCTTGACTTTACTAAGCTTAATATTTGACAAAACAGCAAACTCTTGACTTGAAATCTACCCTCATTTCATTCTCAAAACGGTTTTTGGGTGTGCTTTTTTTGACATTATCCCAAAAACTATTCTGTAAAATTTTTTATACTTTAAATCAGTATTATTCTGACTTAATCGCAGGTATAAAAACATTAACCAAGGAATTAATTATGAAATTTAACAAAAACATACTTATACTATTATTGTTTAATGCTGTCGCTGCATTTGCTGCTCCATTAAACTTCGAATGTGACATCACTCCAGCACCCTTAAAAATAGACTGTCCCAATGATGAGTTTCACTCTTTGGGGTTTTATCCACCAGATGATCCCAACTATTCTGGCAACCCTGAGGATTATATCAATAACTATCAATGGGGTTCAGATTATATGAATTTTGCCTATGGGTGGTATTACACTCTTGGGACAGCAAGACTTGGTGTTTTAGATGATACTCCAAATTTACACATCAACGAACTTACAAAGAATTATAGGAGTCACTCATCCGGTCAATTTGGTTTTACTGACAATGATTTTAAATCCTTATCAAACACTTTTACTCCAAATTTTTCATTTGCAAATACCAGCAACCATGGATCGTTAGTTTTGAGCTTATTAACTTCTCCAGACAATGATACAATTGGTATGTCTGGATTATGCCGAAATTGTAGTCTTGCATTTACACTTGCAACAGGCACAGATAAAGTAAAGGTTATTGAGTCTAACTTCATCAGCCCGACAAATCCTGAGCCTGTATCAATGCCTGCAAATAATTGTAATTATGTACCATCACTTGCCTCTTCACCAATTATTTTAACAGGGAGCAGAAAATTAGAGGATTACGGATACAAATGCGGTCAAGAAGCATTAAATAGAGAATTATCAAGTGTTGGAGGTGCGATTGGATACTTAATAAAATCCGGCAATCAAGTAATAAATATATCTTCACAATTTTCTGAAAGAATAGGTTTACAAAGATCAAATCCTGATAAGAAAAATTTACTTTATATGATTGATGATGATAACGACCCTAAAACCCCACTTGTACCTTTTAATCAACCACTTTCTTTTCCACTTTGGGATATAAAGTCTCCAAACTCACAAAGGGATGTTTATGTAAATTGCGCATCTCAAATAAATGTGTACGGCTTTGAATTATCATTATGTACTACATTAGCAACTGCCAAAGCTAGAGATATTATTATAGTTGCATCAGCAGGTAATAACCTTAAAACCGATATGGCATGGCCTGCAAGTGAGTTTAGTAATGTCATTGGTGTTGCTGGTACTGATCAATTTGGTAGGCTCTGGGATAGAAGGCTTCTTGGTTCAAGTTCTAATTGTCCTTTAACTGGTACTGAAGAGTGCGGAACGAATTTTGATGCGCAAAATACTTTATTTGCTGCTCCAGCCCATAACACTTTACTTTTTTTTCCATTTGGTAATTATAATGCAAGTTTTGATTGTGAAGACTCTAATTTTGGTTCTTCAGTCGATGGTTATCAACTTTGTTCAGGCACCAGTTTTTCAGCACCTTATGTCACCAGTGTTGTAGCCATGATTCGTTCAATCAATCCCTTAATCTCATTTGAAAATGTTAAACTTGTTTTATGGGATTCAAGGGTACAAAATCTTGCTGATCAAAGATATGCCATACCCAAAGCGAATAAGTCTGTAAAAATTACTTTAGGAAAGAGCAATGGTGCACAGCTTGTTAACAGATTAACCACCATGTTTAGAATGAAAACAAACGTATCATCTGGCTGGCCTGGACAGATCAGTTATCTGTCTACTACTATCCCCCAAGTAGCATCTGCTGCAAAACTGGGCTCATATCTATCTACACCCGGCTTAAATGATTTTGTGACCTATAAATCAGATTACAATTCTCCCGATATTGATGGCTATCCACTTATCGCTGGGACTTCAGAATCTGCCCGCGCACCATTTTTTGTATTTGGCAGCCACAGAAATCCATTTAATAATGATACCGCAGATTTATTACCACTACATCACTTGGTTCGTCCAAGGTTTTCCGGAAACAACGGTGTTTGTTCAGAATTAGCTGATCATGCCTACTCAACAAATGAAATCAATGGTTTTTTATATAGTCATGATTTTTGTAGTCAATATATTATTAATTACCTTGATGAAGGTATTGATGGTTATATCTTGCCTTCATGTCCAAATGGAGTCAATTGTTACGAAAATACAGGTAATGCCAATGATGTCCAATGTTTAAAACTGCGATACTCAACACAGGATAATAGCTTCGCCTTAATGATGGCAAGTGAGGTGAATGAGCCCATGTTTGCCAGTTATGGCACCAGCTATACAAACAACAGCAATGGAATGTCCCCGATCAATACACTTTCTGGCATGTCAAATGCTGAATGTCTGGGTTATGTCTTCCCTAATGTTGACTCTGACAGTGATGGTGTGATTGATGGTATGGAACTTGTGTTAAACACAGACCCTAATATTGCTGATTCTGATGGTGATGGAGTAAATGATGGTGACGAGTACCCACTTGCAGGCATCCCTCAAAGTGACCCAACGGATCCACTAGACTTTGTATGCAGTAGTTATAGTTGTCAATAATGACCTTTATTTAAAATACAATAAGCAACCAGTTACTTAAATGTAGCTGGTTTTTAAAATGATGATTGTCTATAATTTATAAAATACCTACTTTGGAATATTAGTTATACTCGCAATCAACATTGAGTGCTTGCATAAAATGTGCCTCAGATTGTAAATCGGCAGATGTGAGTGGATGTCTCTTCAACCATTCACTTTTAAAGTACAAACTGACTTTGTTTTTTAGTACCGTTAGTTTCTCAAGTTCAACTTTCTTGTCTATACGTTGTCGGTTGAATAATACCGCTAAACGCAATAATATAATTAGCGGCAATAATTTTTCCAGTTGATTGGTTGATACTTTTTGTAACCAGTCCTTTTTAATTTTTCTTCTTTGTAATGCCACCAAGACCGCCAGTTTTAGTTGTTCCTGATTTGAGAATCCTGGCATATCAGCATTGATCAAAATATAGGCTGCATGTTTTTCAAAATGTGAATGAGATATGTTTAAGCCCAGTTCATGTAATCGAGCTGACCAGCTCAGTAAATTTAACTGGGAATGACTCAGTGACAAGTTACCGATATTGAGCAGATGATCGATACTGGCTTTTACTCTTAGGCTTTGTTTTTTATCTATGTTAAATTGATGACACAATTTATTTATGGCTCGTTTGCGTACATCTTTATGATGAAGACGACCGCTCAAATCATAGACTATGCCTTCACGCAAGGCACCAGTACTACTTTCTATTTTTTCTATCGGCAATGAATCAAACAACGCTTTAATTATCGCCAGGCCACCCATAAAAACAGGTACTCTTCTTGAGCTTAAACCAGCTAACTGCTCTAAGTTATCTATTTTCCCTAACTCCAGACATCGTGCAATTAGTGCTTGTAAACTACCTTTATCAATACCATAGATTGAAAAACCTGATTCCACAATCACTTTTGTGGCTGCGCGCATGGTACCCGATGCACCAATAACAACATCCCAACCATTGGAAATATATCTTGAGATGATTGGCACCAGTTGTCGCCTGGCATTTAATACGGCTTTGTGCCAGTTTTTTTCTGAGATGATGTCATCGACAAAATATTTTTTGGTGTAACTGACACAACCCATATGCAGGCTTTCTCGTAATAATGGAGTAAACTCTTCACCAATAATCAATTCGGTAGAACCACCTCCAATATCAATCACCAGACGCTTTCCCTGTTTATTAGGCAGTGAATGTGCCACACCCAAATACAGTATTCGTGCTTCCTCCCTACCCGAAATAATATCAATGGGTTTATCCAACGCAATGGCTGCCTTTTCTATAAACTCAGGGGCATTTTTGGCTTTTCTTAAGGTGTTTGTGCCAACCACACGTAAATGTGATTTGGGAATATGCGCTATTCTTTGAGCTATTTTTTCTAGCGATTCAATTGCCTGATCAATTTTTTCAGATGATAAATAGCCTTTTTTATCCAGACCATTGGCGAGGCGAACCATGTCCTTGTGCCTGTCTATTACATGCAACTGATTGTTAATCATCTCGGCCACAATCATATGAAAGGAGTTAGAACCCAGATCCACAGCTGCGTATAATTCGTTTTTTTCTTTCATTTTTTTATGTACCTATTCAGCGTGTCTAAAATTAGTAGCTGTGTTAGCTTATTTTTAAACAGTAAAGCTGTTTGAGCAATGATATCTTGAACAAATACTAATAAATATTATCAAACATGATGTTTTTGAAGCAAAATAAACTAAAGCGAGTTTTTTACTGATTAAAAATAAATTAATACAGCTAGGCTGAATAGGAATCGCAGAGTAGGAAAGCTGGTTTTCTATTTTCAGATAGCCTTCAGGTATTAATTTAGATTCTAATATTGTAAAATGGCTTTCTTTTATATTTACAAACTATCATGGCACAATATATTTATACCATGAACCGTGTCAGTAAGACGGTTCCACCTAATAAGGTCATTATTAAGGATATTTCTCTGAGTTTTTACCCTGGTGCCAAAATCGGAGTCTTGGGGTTAAATGGTTCTGGTAAATCCACAGTTTTACGCATCATGGCAGGCATAGACCAAGAGTATAATGGCGAAGCTCGACCTCAACCCGGCATTAAAATTGGCTATTTATCGCAGGAACCAGAGTTAGATGAAGGGAAAACTGTCAGAGAAAATGTTGAATTAGGCATGAGTGAAGTGAAATCATTATTGGATGAGTTTGATGAAATTTCCATGAAATTTGGTGAAGACATGAGCGATGATGAAATGAACAGCTTATTAGCCAAACAGGCTGACTTGCAAGATAAGATTGAGGCCGCTAATGGTTGGGAATTAGATCGAACTTTAGAGCGTGCAGCCGATGCTTTACGCTTACCTGATTGGGATCAAAAGGTTGCGGTTTTATCTGGTGGTGAAAAGCGCCGTGTTGCCTTGTGTAAATTATTGTTGTCTGCCCCTGATATGTTATTATTGGATGAACCAACCAATCACCTTGATGCTGAAACTGTCGCCTGGCTTGAGCGTTTTCTATTGGATTTTAAGGGAACAATTGTGGCGGTGACCCATGATAGGTATTTTCTGGATAATGTTGCCGAATGGATTTTGGAGTTAGACCGCGGACATGGTATCCCTTATGAAGGCAATTACAGCTCCTGGTTGGAGCAAAAGGAAAAGCGTCTTATTCAGGAAAAACGCCAGGAAGCTTCGCATATGAAAGTTATCCAACACGAACTGGAGTGGGTGCGCTCAAATGCTAAAGGCAAACGCACCAAATCCAAGGCACGTTTAAAACGTTTTGAAGAGTTGCAATCAAAAGAGTTTCAATCACGCAATGAAACCAATCAGATATTTATTCCACAGGGGCCTCGCCTTGGTGAGAACGTTATTGAATTTACTAATGTTTCCAAGTCATTTGATGACAAGTTTTTAATTGATGATTTAAGCTTTAAAGTCCCTCAGGGAGCTATAGTCGGTATTATTGGGCCTAATGGTGCGGGTAAATCTACTTTATTTAATATGATTGACGGCAGCGAGCAAGCCAATAGCGGTTCGGTCGAAATTGGCCCTACAGTCGAATTGGCTTATGTCAAACAAAGCCGAGAGGGTTTGAATAATGACAAACAGTTATGGCAAGATGTTGGTGATGGGGAAGAAGTGTTAAAAATTGGTAACTATACTATCCCTGTCAGAGCGTGGCTTAGTCGCTTTAACTTTAAGGGTGCCGATCAACAAAAAATTGTGAAAAATTTATCGGGTGGTGAAAGAAATCGTCTACAACTGGCCAAAGTCCTGAAATCTGGCGGTAATGTATTGTTATTAGATGAACCAACTAATGATCTGGATGTAGAAACTTTACGGGCATTAGAAGAAGCAGTGTTAAATTTTGCTGGCTGTGTGCTGGTTATTTCTCATGACAGGTGGTTTCTGGATAGAATTGCTACACATATTCTTGCTTTTGAAGATGAATCACATGTTGAATTTTTTGAGGGTAATTATAGCGAGTACGAGCTGGACTATAAACGACGTTTTGGTGATATTCCTCAGCCTCATCGGATTAAATATAAGAAAATATAGTTTTTGGTAACTGTTTAGTAAGTTTATTCAGCTTGGCTTACAGAGTTTGTGAAGTTACTCAGAATTTATTGGGTGCAGGGTTTTAACCCTGCCTTACTTTTTGTTATATTAGAAGTAGAATATTGAGAACGGCAAGACTAATGTCTCGCATCCATGAGTTATTTAAATAGTTTTAACAAATCCTGTAGCCACATTTTTGGATAATATAAATAGATCCAGTTTTTTGATTTTAGCTGGTATCTGTGTTGTACATAATCAGTTTTTTGAAATATATATTCTGAAAGAAATTTTAGCTTGTTTCTCAATCCCTTTATGTTTGCCAACCTTATTTTTATATCTGTCATTTTACGATGGCGCTTCAGCAGATAATCTTCCGTAGCCTCTTTATGCTGATTTGCAACAATTTCATCAAGATATAAACAGTTTATAAAAGTCTTATTTAACTGTTTGAGTGTGGTTAATATGATTTTGGATTGGTTTGTTGTTTGGGCCTTATTGAGACAGTTTGTTTGTTGCTGACTATTCATGATGTTCCATATTATAGCTAAATCATACAGCCAAATATGTTTTTTATCCTCAACTCTATGTGCTTGATAGTGGAAACAACCAACAATAAAAGCATCTATTAAGTTTAAGGTTTTAAATTGTATCGCACTGGTTTTAATCACAAGGGCATGCTTATACAAGTCAGCAAATTGAAAATATTGATGGAATTCAATGCGGTTATTGATTTGCCAGTGTAAATCAATCACTGTTTGTGGAGAATTACCGTCAAAAAAACTATTTTGAAAACTGACAAATTGCCCCTGTCTGGATGGGTAGTGTTGATAACCCAGCTTAATAAGTATGTCACTGACTCGATCATAATCAGTTTGATTGATTAAAACATCAATATCCGTATAGGGTCTTATATTGCTTTGGTTATAGAGCAAGTAGGTATAGGAAAAGCCTTTAAAAACCAGAAACCTGATATTTTCACCGCATAGCTCAGAAAATAAGTGCTTCGCCCGCCGTTGCCAATTTTGTAGTTTTACATTTTCCAGTAAATTGGCTTTTTGTATGGTGATTGACTCGCTATTTTGCGCCATAATTGGCGCCAACCCCTGATGGATAATTTGTCGATCGGCAGAAAACTTTTTTAGTTTATTGTCATTATTAATCAGCTTTTGTAAAAATGCATTCATGGCATTTAGGTATAATATTTACGGTACCATTTAATAAATTTATTAATGCCATCCTGTACAGATGTACTGGGTTTAAAACCCACATCAGCAATTAGCGTGCTAACATCAGCCTCAGTATCTGGCACATCTCCTTTTTGTAAGGGCAACAACTCAATTTCGGCTTTCATACCTAAAGCATTTTCTATGGCGTTGATATAGTCCATCAATTTTACGGGGTCATTATTACCAATATTATAGACTCGGTATGGTGCAGAACTGGCTGCGGGATTTGCCTGAGAAAAATCATAGTCTCTATTGACCTGTGGTGTTTTATCCAATACGCGTATGATGCCTTCAACGATATCATCTATATAAGTAAAATCACGGCTGTGATTGCCATAGTTAAAAACTTGTATCGGTTTTTTTGCCAGTATATTCTTGGTGAACAAAAATAATGCCATATCGGGTCTGCCCCATGGACCATAAACAGTAAAAAATCTGAGGCCAGTGGTAGGCAACTTATATAAATGTGAATAACAATGTGCCATCAATTCGTTGGATTTTTTGGTCGCCGCATAAAAAGATAAGGGGTGATCTACGTTGTCTTCCACCCGAAAAGGTAAATTGGTATTGGCACCATAGACTGAGCTGGAGGACGCATAAACCAGGTGTTCAATTTTATTGTGTCTACAGGCTTCTATTATACTTAAAAAACCGGTTAAGTTACTGTTTAAGTAATCCCACGGATTTTCTATGGAATAGCGCACACCCGCCTGAGCAGCCAGGTTAACAACTTTTTTTATGGCATACTTTTTAAAAATAGCATCAACAGCATCTTTATCAGCAATATCAAGTTGGATAAAGGTGAACTTTTCATGCGCTAGTTTTGCTAGTCTCGATTGTTTAAGCCCAACATCATAATAATCATTAAGGTTATCCAGGCCAACTACAGTATCACCACGTGATAACAGATATTGGCTGACATGTGAGCCGATGAAGCCTGCTGCCCCTGTTACTAATATTGTCATTTTTATAGCCTCTCATCTACTGCATTTGATGGCAACATGCCTTTTATATCAAAGATTATTCCATCTTCATTTAACAGCTTCCTTAGTCCTATTTCACCCATTTGGATAAATTCTTCATGTGAAACCGCCAATAATATAGCATCGTAATTATCTGTTTTTAGTGTTTGTTGCATGTTAATATTAAAGTATTGTTTTGCCAGTTTTGCATCAGCCCATGGATCATATATATCCACATTGGCATGACATTTGGATAATTCTTCGATGATTTCTATGACTCGGGTATTTCTTAAATCTGGGCAATTCTCTTTGAAAGTCAGTCCCAAAATCAAAATTTTTGCATTAACAATATGAACTTTACTTAAAGCCAGTTTTTTTAGAAAGCGATCGACTACATATTGACTCATGCTTTCGTTGATTCTTCTTGCTGTGGTAATTAATTGTGGATAGTAGCCACTTTCCTGCGATTTATGAATAAGATAATAGGGGTCAACACCTATGCAGTGCCCACCAACTAAACCAGGGGTGAAAGGTAAAAAATTCCACTTCGTTGATGCTGTCTTGATGACTTCCAGGGTGTCAATTCCCATGTGATTAAACATAACGGACAATTCATTCATAAAAGCAATGTTCATATCCCTTTGTGTATTTTCAACAGCTTTTGACGCTTCTGCCACCTTAATTGATGGCGCCATATAAACCCCTGCATCTATTATTTGCGAATACAGTCCTTCCAATATTGATTCCGTTTTTTTGTCAGATGCCGCCACTACTTTAATAATGGTTTGTAAGGTGTGGACTTTGTCACCAGGGTTAATCCGCTCTGGCGAATAACCAAGTGTGAAGTCCTGGTTAAGTATTAAACCACTTTGCTGTTGAAGAATTTTTGCACAGTATTCTTCAGTTGCACCAGGAAATACAGTTGACTCATACACAACTATATCGCCCTTCTTTAAAATACTACCAATGGCAGTTGATGCATTTTGCAAAGGGGATAACTCTGGCATATTGTTACCATCAACGGGCGTAGGCACGGTGATAATATAAATATTGGCACTGGCAATATCATCAAGTTTTATGGTAAATGATAGTGACGTAGCCTGCTTTAACTCTTCGGTTGTTGTTTCTAAAGTTGAATCTTTATACTTTTTTAGCTCATCAACTCTGTGGCTGTTAATATCATAACCAATGGTTGGATAATGGTCCGCAAAAGCCACAGCCAGTGGTAACCCAACATAGCCTAAGCCAACCACTGCAATTTTATAATTTTTATTATTCATATTTTGTAACTGTTCACCACTCTGGTCATTGCCTCGAAGCAGGTAATCTCACAAAGATTACCAATTATTCTCACTTAATCTGGTAACTTTGTCAAATAGTAATGACACGCCGAGTAGTTCCCATATTTAAAAAAAAGGGTAAAAATGAATTTTACCCATAATATTATTTTATTGTCAGTTCTAAACGTTAATTTGGACTAGCCAACTCACCACCATCATCACCATCTCTTGGGTCATCATCAGAAACGGGACCACTACCTGGATCAAAAATTGGTTTCAGTGTATAGGTTATGTTTTTTAAGTCATTATTTATTATCCAGGCCGAAATGTCTGCATAACAGGCCTGATAAGCAGGTAATACTACTTTTTTAAGAACTACTGCTCTGGTATTTTTTAAATCAAGTTCACCCGTGGTTTGATTTGCAATATTTTTCAGGTCTTTTTCGGCATTTTCATGAGCAATAACAAATACACCATTTCTATCAATCTTACCTTTCAAATAGATTTTTTGCTCTGGGTCTTCATCATCATCGTTATAAATTTCTAGTATGTATCGCTCATTGGTGAAATCTATCGGTCGGTCTGTGCCATTGTAAATTTCTATCATGGCATTATCATCACTGCCTTCTATGTATTCAGAAAGCAATAAATCTTTTCTACTGGCTAAACAGTCCTGCTTATCATAGTTGCCTAAGTCCAGAAAATTATCGACAGCATAAGATCGCCACTCTTTATCAATCGTGAAGGTATCCATTTCAATACGATCACCCTTACAGGTATTTTCAATTCGCCTTAAGGTTTTGTCCGTAACAATTGGATGATCCCGTCGATTTTGTTTGTTTATTTCGTTTGTTGCTCCATTTGCACTTTCATCATTAAGTAATATGCGTCCAATACTGTCAACGATGGTTGTTTGTATATTAGTGTTCTCATAATGTTGCTCGATTCTTTTGATGAAGTCCTTTTTTGTTTCTGATATTGATTTTTGATTACTGCCTTTATCTATGCCATTGATAGCGGAAGCTACCGTTGATACTGCACATTCACATGGGCTGTTATTAAAGCCTGTTTTCAACACCACTGCATCAGCTCCTTTAAAAATAAGGCCATGCACTTTTTGGTTGGCTGCTGCTGTGATATCAGCCGCAGCATTGGCATCGGCAATAACAAAAGTCGATTGTGGTTGAATCAAACCTTTAAGTTGAATGATTTCACCAGGAAATTCATAACCATGGAAATAAATTTCTATTTGATAGTTATCCATCAACAAATCCACGGCTTTATCTGTGCCATTGTACAGTTCTAGAGCCTGGTTACTGCCTTGTCCTTCAATGTATTGAGAGATAATAAGTTTTTCGTCCTTTTTCTCTTCATCCTGTTGTTGCCCATCAACTTTATCTTCATCCTTACAAATCAATTTATGCTGACCCAGAGTTTTGTTGGAATTAAATACAGGATTGTTATCATTTGTGTCTTTGTTTCTCCAGGTATCCCTGGGCACAAATTCATCCATTTCGTTGTGATCTCCTTTACAAACATCTGTGTTACGCACAAGATTGGTATCTTTGGTCACTATCAGGCCTTCACCCCAAAATTTTTGATCTGGTATTTGTCCAATCTGACCAATGGAATCAGCTGTTCGTTCAGCTCGATTTTTCGCAACTAACACAGCATCTATCATATCTTCAGTTCGATGGGGAACAATCTCCATGGCTGCTTCAATCCCCGCCGAAGCACAACTACAAGTTGAGCTGATTTCAACCAGAGCTCTGTTGATTCGTGGTCTTAATCTTTGTTCCAGCCTTGATCGCGCCCAAAAACTCTGGGCATTACAGTGACAACCACGAATGGTGGCAACAGCCGCTACAATTTCATCAGCTCGATCAGGTGCAATTTGCACACCTTTTTTTACTGATGCATAAGTATCATCACAGGAGCTCCACTCTTTTACAACAGTTTGCACAGCTTTGACCACATCAACATTAGCATCAACCATTTGCTGAACAACTTCCCCAGATTGTTCATCCTTTTTGTGAGCATATTTGGCCACTTCTACAGGCAATAAACCTGCATAAATACTCTCTGTAACACTCTCATATTCGTAAGCGAAAACACTAGCGAATAAATGTGTCGTTAAAAAAACCACAATTAATATTAATTTCATATTTGTTACTCAATAATCCAATTCACATCTACATTAGATGTTCCCATCTACTATGATATTATAAACAGCCTATAGATTTCAACCAATGTTTTTGAAAACAAAGGATAAATCACAATTTATTACATTTGTTTAATCATGTTGTGACAGGTTGCCGATATTTGGCCTTGCTGCCACACATGTTTTTAAAAAATAAGCCATTACTTAAAATCAGTACATCTGCAAAATTGACGTGTATGCTATTTTTATTGACTCCCTCCACTATCTTTGTCCTAATTGTCTCTGCAAAGCTGAACCAATGATTGGTTTTTGTATTGTTTTTATGGGTTTCTCCACATTTTGGCAATATTGTAGTAATTTTCTGAAATGCAGTCTATGCTAAACCATTCGATAACAAATTTGTAAATAGTAACAATTTTTATAAAGCATGAAAAAACCAAGTAAATGGCAACGATTATTTTGCCAAAAAACAACAACTGTTGGTCAATTAGCTCGTTATAAGGGGGTTAATATTTCTATTAAAAGAGATGATCTCAATCATAAAATTATTCAGGGAAACAAATTAAGGAAACTAAAATATAATATTGAATATGCCCTAAAAAATAATTACACCAGTATCGCTACTTTTGGTGGCGCATGGTCAAATCATGTTATTGCTACGGCTGCTGCCGCACACTTGTGTCATTTGTCCAGCATTGGTTTTATTCGCGGTCATGAGTTAAAAGACAATCCACATAAATGGAGTCAAACCTTAGCCCAGGCACAACAATATGGTATGCAATTGATTTTTTTAAGTCGACTGGAATATAAGAAAAAATACCAGGCACAATCCGTCAAAAATCATATTGCGAAATTGCCATCCGCCCCTTATCTGATTCCCGAAGGTGGTAGCAACCAGTTAGCAATTAAAGGTGTTGCGGATATCATTGTTGAATTGAATCAACAGGTAAATGAACCCACGCACATATTAACCGCCTGTGGTACAGGGGGCACTCTGGCTGGCTTGATTGATGGTGTAGCCAAAGCCTCCTGGCAAACCACCGTCATTGGCATACCCGTTTTAAAGGGTGGTGAATATTTGCAACAGGAAATAGAAACTCTATCTACCTACCATCATAAGGTTAAATGGCAATTATATTGTGCTTATCATGCTGGTGGCTACGCTAAAACAAGTAAGGTGGTTTTGGATTTTGCCAAAAAATTTAGTCATGACACACAAATCCCTTTGGACAGAGTTTATACTTCTAAATCATTTTATGCTGCTTATGACTTAATTGATAGAGGCGAAATTACTCCTGGCAGCCATCTTATCATATTACATACGGGGGGACTTCAGGGCGGAGTTACTGCATGATGAATGTATGCTTTTTTTCTGCAGATGAAAAATTATGAGAAAAGTGCTGATCCAACATATTGAGTTTGACGGTATTAAACTGATTTTCATTAATATTGAGCAAAACTGAATTGTAAATTGTTATTTCGCTATTGTTTTCCAGTGCAGATATTTCAGCATTATATGTAAAGTATAACCAGGTATATTGAAAAGTGACTTCTTGGCCCTGAAAATTAGCATTTAACTCATGTGTATCCAGAGAAATTTTTAAATGCTTAGCTATATGCTCTTCAACTTTATGACTTTTGGCTAGCTTTTTATAGTCTTCGCTTAAAATTTTAAAGCTTAATTCCAGTTGTTTATTTTCTATATTATAATCTAATATAGCCAGACTATGGTGATGCGGGTGAGCAAAAGCCCCATTTATGGTTACGGCCATCAAAAGTAAGAATATTAATATTTTAATCACAAGTCTAGTATATCCAAGGTATTATTTAATAATGAGTTTGATTGCCACTTTTCTGGCTTATCCTGTTTTTTCAAATAACCCCATAGGGCAACGGCCGAGTTCATATCGGCAGCATTGGCCGCCTGAATATCTGTCAGGGCATCACCAATATACCAGCTACTTTGAGGGTTGATCTGCATGATTTCCAGCGCCTGAATAATCGGCATTGGATGTGGCTTTGCATGACTAGTACAGCCGCCACCAATGATCACCTTACATTGACCTAATTGCGGTAATGCCGCGATTAAGGGTTTTGCCAGATAAGCTGGTTTATTGGTGACAATGCCCCATGGTATATCTGCCTTATCAAGACTGCCAATTACTGTATCTATACCAGCAAAGAGGTTGGATTTAATGACTAAATTATTTTGGTATATTTCCAGATATCTGTGTTGCAATTTCTTAAATACATCATCTGCTAATTGCCCAAATATTGAGGTCACAATCGCTCTTGAGCCATAGGTGATGAGTTCCTTATATTGATGATAATCAGGCTCCACATCTATACCATTTTCACTGGCTAAAGTTTTCAATGCCGCTAACATATCAATAGCCGTATCTACCAGGGTTCCATCTAAATCAAATAAAAATCCTTTC
>JAESTH010000239.1 GCA_016763695.1 Alcanivoracaceae bacterium | reverse complement strand
TCAACTCTTTTCGGGATTTTCTGGCCCTAAGAATATCCAGCGCACGATAGCGTGTTATGCTGGTCATCCAGGTGAGAACCGTGCCCCTGTCTTTTCTGTATTCTGCAGCGTTATGCCAAATCTTCACATAGGCATCCTGTAGCGCGTCTTCTGCCAGATCTTTGTGTTGTAATAATTGATAGCTTACGGCATAGAGTTTTCCACAAGTAATTTTGTATAATTCTTCAAATGCCTTTCTGTCATTAAGTGCTGTTGCACTCAGTAATTTTAAATGTAGTAATGTACTCATTATTTTCTTAAGTTGTGGTTATTAATCTAGCTACGCATTACCGGTGTATTTGGATGCATAAATAATGAATTAATATACAAATAGTGTTAATACGCAATATCTTGATATCAATTAAGCTTATAACTCCATTCGTTCGGTCAACTTGATCTTGTTCACTCACTAGTTAATATTGTAACCTTTCAAATATCCAAAAACAGGCGATTATTGCAATCAACCCAGAGCTGGCTTTCAATAACTGATTTGCAAATTTTGCCTTATTCTTGAGTATTATTAACAATGGCAACATCAGTAATATTAAAACAATTTGACCCAATTCCACACCCACATTAAAGGCCAGAATTGATAAAATTTGATGCTTATTATCTAATCCAAGTTCTCTAAGCACGCTGGCAAACCCCATTCCATGCAACAAGCCAAAAGCGAAGGTAATGCAGACAAATCTCGTCATTATTGGCATGATATTATTGATAGCGGTTAATAATACAGTGAGTGCAATACTGACCTCTACCCAACGACTCGAAATGTGCAGCCAGTTTAGTGCTGTTGCACTTAAGGTAAGCGAGTGAGCCAGTGTAAATGCTGTAATTATTTTCAAAACTGATAAAATCAGTTTTTGCGTCTTGATTTTACCTTTGAGGTTTTTCTCTCCATATATCACCGCCGCAAATAATAAACACAACACAAACAGTATATGATCTAGGCCAATCCATATATGAGTAATGCCTTCAAGCATAAACTCTTTAAACGTTTCTAACCGATTTCCTGATACGATGTCCAGTACTGTCCTGTTTTGTTTATTACTGATGACTCTACTGAACGAGTGCTCTTTAGTGGTAAGGTTTATTAACAGTTTATGTTCACTGTCAAACTTAAATAAACCCTGATATTCTATGTCAACTTTACCTTTATTACCACATTGAAAATTCAAGGGAATAACTAAATAGTTCTCGTTAAAGTGTGCATCTATTTGTAGTTTCCCTATATGGTTTGTGACACATATTTGATTGCTACGACTGATATTTAGTGCTCTTTTTAGCCACTGTTGGATCGCTGCCTGTCGAGACAAGACTTCTCCCCAACTCAGCTTGTGATCAATATTTCTGTCTAAACCTATGACCTGTTCTAAATCATAAAGTCTTATTTGTAATTGTCCTGTAATCAGACCTTTATCATTTAGATCAGCATTGAGGTATGCGGTACTGAGTTGATGAGCATCAGCAACTAGACTCTTTAAAAATAAAACCACAATGAGTATGAATATGTTTGTAATGATTTTCATATTTTTAATGACTTTATTCATTCAACTGATTCGTCATTTTCTGCTGAAAGTTTTTGGCTCGGTTTAGTAACCGTAAATCTTTATGTTCCTGCGCTTGATTCCAATTAACTTGTGCCCAATACATCGCCTTGGTATGCTTTGGTTCTATTTCTAAATAGTAATGAGCAAGATCAGCGGCGTGATGTATGTCTTTGCGCTGTTCTCGCAAATATACTTTTTGCTGTATAAATTTTTGCCATTTACTTGAGGATTTATTTTCTAGTTGATTCATTTGTTTTTCTGCTAAAGCCAATCGCAATATCAATGTATCTTCAATTGCTGGTTCACTTTGAGTTAATGCCTCTAATCTGGATAAAACCTGTTTTGGCTTCTCTAATAATAATTTTATATCCGACCATTCGGTCAGAAATGTGATATTCCGATGAAGAGATTGAGAGGTTTTTTCTTGATCTAATGCCAAATCTAGCCAATGCTCAGATTCATTGAACTTCTTTAGACGATAAGCCATATCTGCCAATATTAATGTTAGCCAATTATCATGTATTGCACCAATAGACTGCCCTGTTTTCATTTGTGAAAGTCGTTGATAGCTTTCTGCTAATTTACCCTGATAACTACTTATTTCCAGTAAGCAGATACTTGCTGTGTTTAAGTCACTTTTACCAAATAATTTTAAACAATGTGATTTTGCAGACTTAAAGTCTTTTTTGATAATGCCAATACGTGCCATCAATAAGTGTGCATTGATATTATACGGATCTAGCGCCAATGCGTGATTTAGTGCGGCTCTTGCCATATCAAACTTGTGCTTATGTTGTTGAATTCGTGCCCAGCCTACCCATATTTGTGGATTTTTATTTTCATTCATATAGGGTTCGAGCTCACTTTGTGCTAAACCATATAAGTAACTTTGGCCAATATTATTGGCTCCTTGCAGATATTTATTGGCTTTTTTCAAGGTCAGAAAAGGCGTTTTATTTTTTTTATTTACTTTATCATGACCTCTATTATTGGGCCATTTTGCTATTATTGTTTCTGTGGAAACAGGTGTATAAGCCATTGCAAAAACATTGTTCATATAAAGTGTTAACAATAAAAATAAATTTTTGCCTATGTAACTGTGGTGGTAGCGGCTCATTCTGATACCTGTGTTTGTAAGTAATTATTAATAACCAACTCATACCAATTAAGCCCCTCAAAATCTATTTCAACAGTTAAATCATTGAGAGAAACAGGCTCTGAGCTTTCATTCATGTTGATAAGATTGGTTATTAATGCGACGGCTGAAATCTTTCGCTTACTGACCGTAACTCTAAATTTTGCTGAGCTGTGATCGCCAGCTGTATCTGTTACGGTTAAAGTAATATTTGTTACACCAATAGCAGTTGCTATTGGTGTAACAATCAGAACAGCACCAGACTCTTGCGGCACTATGTTTAAACCGCTATCGGCAACAATTGCCTGATTTGATGAAGACAGGTGAATGTTTAAGTTTTCCACTGTCGTTTTATCGTCATTTATTTCTATAACAATGGGACGACTCACTGTGTTAACAAGCATATTGAGATTTTTTAAAGCACTTATTTCAGGTGGTTTACTTTTTTCTTGTAATAGCTTGTTACCATCATTCACATATATATATTCATGGCTGTCTTTTTTTATTGACGGCCAGATAAGTATGACTGATAAAATCAATACTAATATTATAACGATTATTTTTCGCATAGCTGTCTTCTCAAAAAATCCTAATCTACAGGGGTAGGAATAGGTGCATCATTTGGCGAACCAGGATAGGGGGTTAACAGATATGGAAATGAATTATTGAAATCCATAGCAGAAATTGGAGCTCCGTCTGTCAGAGCAACATTACCAACGGCTGCATCAGCTGGACTACATAATCCAAGATTAATACCTGTACCATCCTCACCCAATGGTACATTGTGACATAAAGCTCCCATGGCAACACGCAGTGCAATATCTACAGCATCATCACCTGGTCTGCGACCATTTGGAAAACCTGCAATATCACCAGCAGCAACCCCCAAAGGATGTTGTGACTCTCTGGCTGTTGCTAATATTGCTGTATTTAATCTTAACATCTCAGATGGAGTGACGATTTTCAATTGATTAACTCCAGAAAACCCAGTGAGAAAACCAGCAACCAAATCATTACGAGGGATATTTGTAGGGGCAAGATCTGCAATATTAGTCCCTAAGGTTGAGTTAACAGCATCTTTAAATAATAAATTAACAATAGCAGGAAATACTGGATGTGTTACATATTTGGCAAACTGGCCATCATTTTTAGGTTCACTTGAGTTAAATGAATTTTTATCAGAAAAACCAACAAACAACTCATTAATTAAAAAGTTTCCTAAACGAGATACTTGTGTCCACCTACCCAATGATATTTCTGGGAAATCCAATGTAGGTTTAGGGTTTAGGATATTCACCTGGCGCAAACTCGCACTGGTCCAACTGCCAATAACACCATTACCATCTCCGACTAAACAGGTTTTTGGTATTTCTAAGGCAATGGTGGTTACATTATTTTTGGATAATACATTGCGTTTTGGATCTTGAGTAACGCCACCAGGAAAACCCGCTCCATCACCAGCACCTGGAGCACTGTCACCTTCTATAGGAACAAAGTTGATTAAGTCAAATGTTTCACCCAATGCAATTTTAAAACCATCTAAACGTTGACCAACAAATACTTTTCCATCTACATCACAATTGGGAATATCAATGTCATGAATAAAGCTATTGGCATATTCAGTATATTTTCCCGCACCTCCAAATGTTTTGATACCACTGTAATCAAATGGTTTCTTAAATGTTAAATTGTCTGTTGCTTGATTTTTTGCAAATGCACCTGATCCAGAACGTCGATCTCCTGTGACTATCCTAAGTGTATAAGATTCAACATAATTCAGACCTCCAGCACTCTCAGCAGATACCCCGCCAACGTTTCTTAACACTGCTTCTATGTTTTTCTGATTTTCACCACTGCCAATAGGAAAACTGATAATGCCATCATCAGGCACAGAGTTCTTAAAACGAAATTGATAAGTAATGTCTTCTATCGCATCACCGTCATTATCAATGTGAATTTCATATAAGGCATTTTCATCTAACATAAAATAGTTAGGACCGCCATAGGCAGCCTGAACAGGTATGTAATTAGCCAAAAATGTAACATAATCGTCACGATCAGGTTCATAGCTGTTAAAAGCATAAAAATCTGTTCCATCTACTTGTGGATATTTGGCAATATAAGGTGCCTCACGGTGACTTGATGCCATAGTCGTACTTACAAACAGTGCACTGGTCATCAGTGAAGCAAGTATTGCGCAGGACAACTGTAGGGATAATTTTTTCTTCATAATATTTTCTCTTTTGTTAATATTCAAAGCACAAAACGTGGTACATTGGTTTTTGGATGCAAAAAACGTTAAAAAAAGTAAATATTTAAAGAAAAATGAATCATAGAGTTAAGATCACGGCTTATTTCCACCGAGGCAACTCAATTATCAATTCTTGAAATTCCATTAATTCACAGGTAATTATTAATGCCAGGAAACCAATGCACTACAGCAAATCACGATCAGGGATCTGCTGGCTGTAATATGCAAAGGTAATAAACAAGCTTTAGAAAACCACTATCATATATACGTAGATAAAATGCTTGGTTTGGCTTATAGTATTTTAGGTAATTTTGATAGCAAGGACGATCAGGATTTGGCCAGAATGTTACAGCAATCTGATATTGATGAGCGAATTGCACAACTCAGTAATTCATTTGAGTTGTATTCTCGATCAGTAAAACCCATACAAACCACATCTGAACTAAAAAGTAGTTTATTTGCTTCTATAACTGCATCCGACACTCATAATTTACTGGGTTTTAAGCACAGACTGTGTGATTTTTTTCAATTATCAACAAAAAAAATACAGTCTATATTAAATTCCATTAACAAACTGTCACGGCCTATTTGGGAAAACATTTATTGATGGTGTATTATTCCAACATTTTGATGGTGGTGAGCATTTAAGCGATGCTGACTGTGGCTTAATCCATATTCAAGCGGGATCACATTTTACCAGCCACCTACATATGGGAGATGAATGGTTATTCATTTTAAGTGGTTATGCAACAACAGATGATAATATTAATCTTGGCCCTGGAGATGTTTTACACAGTAAAAAAAAAACAAACATGCCCTTGATATTGGTAAGAGTGCTGACTGTGTACTAGCTTTCATTGTCATAAATGGTGTGGAATTTTACTCTAACAGGAATATTTCATAGCAGAATGAAATATTCAGGAGTCCTTGCATTAATGTGCTAAAGATTAAAGTTATACTTCATCAAATATAATCGCTATTTGGTTAATTTTGGGATTAACCGCAATTCTTGTAATATTTGTCAATCCAGGAATGCTAAACTCTTTGACTATCATCCAGTTTTTGCCTTTTTCGCTGTAGTATAGGGTATTGCCTTGACCACACCAGAAATTGCCTTTACTGTCTCTAGCAAAGTCCTCAACTCCTTTTGGTAAAGCGATAATTTTGCTTTGTTTGAATTTTTTAGCATCTATTTTTTTTATCCACCATTCATCCAAACTTTTATCAACATAATAAAGGTCTTTGTATTTAGCATCTGTTTTCAAAGTTCTACCAATATTAACTGCCATTTTTTTGGGTTTTTTGCCTATGGTTTGATAATACAAATCGCCCTGCTCGCCATTGATAATAAACATCCACAGTTTATTTTTACCTGTCCAGTTGTGATAACCAATATTATCCAAATCACTCATTAGACCACTGTGGTTTTTTCTTTTGCTTTTATGTAGCCATGTTACATGTTGGGCATCCGTTCCATCTTCTTTTTTATCTAACTCGACTCTAACCACACTAATCCCGTCACGCCCAGCTATTGCTGTGGCTGAATATTCACTCTCTGGTGTTTGCATATAAGGTGCTGCCACCCTGGTCTTCAAATCCATGCGGTAAATATCCGTTTGTTTATTAATATGCCTAGTGAAATACAGTGCTTTACCTTTTTCCATAAAGGCAGGTTGAGAATCATAACCTGTACGTGATGTTATATTTTGAGCATTTGTTAGCTTAACTTGACCTTTGGAAACTTTGAGGGATGCCAAAACAATTTCTGTACCTGCTGGGGCTGTTGATTCTTTTTCTTGTGCTGTTTCCCCTTCTGCTTGAACAGAAATTAATATTTGCGTACCAATGAGTAGTGTTATTATTAGTTTTTTCATGTCGAAATTTTCATACCTATAAAAAATGCTGCAAAACACAGGATAAATGTTAGCAATAGATATGTAAAGCCTTTTATATATTCACCATAACTTAGCATCAACACTGTTTCCATCGAAAACGTTGACCAGGTGGTTAGGGCTCCCAAAAAACCCATCATAATAAACAAACGCAATGAGTCAGAGGCCTGGTATTTATCCAGCAACCACATATAGGCAACACCCATCAAAAAACAGCCAATCACATTAATAATGAGGGTCGCCCATGGCAAGGGTGAACCAAACATATGGGTAAATAGTTTGGCATTGAGGTAGCGCAGTACGGCTCCCAAAGCGCCACCTGCTGCGACAACTAACACTTGTTTAATCATTGCGCTTTGCTCTAATGTGTTTTAATTTTTCGGCTATTTTTATTTCCAGGCCCGCTTGTTTGGGTAGATAATATACTTTCTCACCCATTTTATCCGGGAAACCTTTTTGTGAGTAGGCCACCGAATCTTTATTATCGTGATCATATTGATAGCCACTACCAAAACCCTGTTTTTTCATTAAAGCTGTTGGCGCATTTCTTAAATGCATTGGCACTTCCAATGAACCCAAGTTTTTAGCATCTGCCAAAGATTCATTATGTGCTTTGTAAACGGCATTACTTTTAGGACAACTGGCAAGATAAACGGCAGCTTGAGCCAGAGCTAAATCACCTTCTGGAGATCCCATACGCCGCCATGTTTCCCAGGCATCCAGGCACAATGTTATCGCTCTTGGGTCGGCATTGCCAACTTCTTCACTGGCCATACGCAATAATCTGCGGGCAATATATTGTGGGTCGCAGCCTGCGGCTAACATTCTATTCATCCAGTACAATGCTGCATCAGGGTTGGAGCTTCTGACGCATTTGTGTAATGCCGAAATTTGCTCATAAAACACATCGCCTTTGTTATCAAAACGTGTGGCCTGACCCGAGATAATTAATGATACGTCTTCGTCCTGTACTTGTCCTTGTGTTGAATAGTCCGCCAATATTTCCAGTAATGTCAATAATCTTCTGGCATCTCCATCAGCAGCCTGAATCAATTTATTTTGTTGTTGTTCACTCAGTGTTAGTCCTGTTTCAGTTAAACCTTTTTCCAGTAAAACCAATAAGTCAGCAGCTGCTATATTTTTTAAGATATAGATTCTAGATCGCGACAACAAGGCGTTATTTAAGGCGAAAGAGGGGTTCTCGGTGGTTGCTCCAATGAGAATAATTAAGCCATTTTCCATATGTGGTAAGAAGGCATCTTGCTGAGACTTGTTGAATCGATGAATTTCATCAACAAATAACACAGTGCTCATACCCATGTCACGGTTTTCTTCTGCCTGTTTGATGGCCTTGCGAATATCCGCTACACCCGATAATATCGCCGACAGATTAATCTGTTGCACCTTGGTCTGTTGACACAAAATTCTGGCTAGTGTGGTTTTTCCTGTGCCTGGAGGCCCCCATAAAATCATTGAGTGCAGGTGATTGTTTTCTATGATTTTTGTGAAAGGCCTGTTTGTCCCTGTTAAGTGCTCTTGACCAACAACATCATTTATTGTCTGTGGCCTGAGCTTATCCGCAAGTGGTTGCATTGACAATGTTAACAATCAATATTATTTTTAAAATTCGCCAACTTCTGCTGTATCACGTATGACATCTATGCCTTTCGGTACGGTAAAAGTAAAGAAGTCTTCTGCTAGTTTAGGGTTTCTTTTTACATTGTTAAATTCAAAAATCACGATATTGTCTAGTTGATTTTGCAACTTAAGTACTGATATCTTTTTGTCTTTAACCCCTAGCCAGACTACTTTTACTTCATCACTTGGTTTATTGGGCAACATTTTAATCCATTGCAGTCTATCTTTATCATCTTTGTCATTCTTAAGCAAAGAGACTGTATAATTTTTTTCTGTCAGTTCTTTATTCAGCAATACGTAAATCGGATTTTGTTTGCTATTTTGCTGTTTGATTGTGACTTGCTCTAGATCTTCATCATAAATCCACACCTGTTTCCCATTTGCCATAATCAATTGAGGAGCTGGTTTAATATACTCCCATTTAAACTGATTTGGTGCTTTTAACCAGACATTACCCGTCGTTTTTTCTGTCTGATGTGCATTGGCATCAATTTCATATTGTTCAAAATCAGCTGACAATGATGCCAAATCCTTACGAACTTTGTCTAACAGTTTATTGGCTGCTTTTTCTGATTTATCTATGGCAACCGATGCTGTTGTCACGATAATCAGGCATATCATTAGTAGTGATTTTATTTTCATAGTATTTTTTTTATTTGATTGAGAAGCATTATAACATTAATAATACTGACAGATGATAATCTAATATGTTCAACCCTAATGCCAATATAGAAACCTGAATCAGGATTTAACTCCTTGGGTTGAAATCAAATTGCTCTGCCAGTTCTTGCCATTGATTTTTGGCATTTTCATTATCATCGGGGATCACTATTTTAATGACTGCATATAAATTACCTGGTATGGCGGCTGGCAAACCTTGGCCTTTTAGACGCATCTTTTTACCCGATTGCATATTTTTGGGAATATTTAATCCAATTGAACCTGCTGGCGTAGTGACATTAACTTTTGCACCCAATGCTGCTTCCCAAGGTGTTAGTAATAAGTCAAGATATACATCTTTACCTTTCAATTCATATTTTGAATGTTCATCCAATTCAATCTTTAACAATAAATCACCATACGGCCCCCCGTTTAAACCAGGTTCTCCTTTGCCTTGGAGGCGTATACTTTTACCTGGTTCTATGCCCTTGGGAATTTTAACTGTGATTCGTTTTTCAACCAGGTAAGTTTGACCCGTTGGGTGTTGTTGAGGCTGTTGTATACTAAAAACACGATTAACACCCGTGTATAAATCAGTTAAAGGGACTTTTATTGTCTGTTTAATATTTTGGCCTTTTCTCTGAAAATGCTGTTGTCCACCGAAGCCACTGGTTCGTCCACCTCCTGCTCCGCCAAAAACTGATTCAAAAAAATCGCCGAAATCAGCACCGCCTGAAAAACCGCCACCTTGAGAGCCAAAACCCTGCTGACCTGCTTTCCAGTTTGATCCTAATTGATCATAAGACGCCCTATTCTCATCACTCTTTAATACCTCATATGCTTCATTGACTTCTTTAAACTTTTCTTCAGCATTGGCAACTTTGCTCACATCTGGGTGAAATTTACGAGCCAAGCGTTTATACGCTTTCTTGATCTCAGCTTTTGTGGCTTTTTTTTCAACACCTAATATTTTATAATAATCTTTATATTCCATTGAATATTGTCTGTATTTTTAACTAGAAGTTAGATGGTGGTCTTTTAAGAATTTTCAAGCATAAATTCTAATCACTCAAATCCCTGCCTTGCTCAATATATCAACCATTTCTCTCATCAACCCTGATGCCACCGGATGTTTGGTTAAAAACCCATATTCCATTTGCATAATACCATCGTATAAATCCTGATCCTGCAAGCTATTTCTACTTAATATTTGATGGATGTTTTCATCCATTTTCTGCAACTGTTGTGTGGTTTCTGCATCTATTTCAGCACTGGTATTTTTTAATTCTGACTGTAACTGTACAAGTAACTCTTTGACTTTTTCTATGCTCATTGTTTTTGACTCCAATTTCATTAATAATTATTTTAACACAGAAACAGAACCTTTTTTAAGGTAATTTTGCGGATAAATCAGCCAGAAAATGATGGCGGTCAAATAAATAGTAAAAGTTGTTATCCTAAACCAATGGGGACTTAAAGCGTGTCTTGCCAAAAATCCTGATGAAACAGATTCCGAATAGAAATTTACCATAACAAACACCCCAAAAATCATTAAAGCAATGGCAATCAAAAAAGAAAACCAGATTTCAACTCTTCCCCTCGTATGTTTTGCAAGTATGTAGCAGGCTGTTATTAGAACAATAATAAACATTATCATGTAGACAAAATTATCCATATGAAAATGCCATGAAAACATATTGAAGGATAAGTTAATTATTAATGTAATATAAAAAATTGCTGCTGCCAACAACAACCATAATATACAAAATACCAGCGCTCTCTTTGTCATAAATAATACATCGTTTTTTTTATTTTAGCATATAAGCATGTTATCAACACAGAATGATATGAGGCCATTCAGTTTAAAGATATACAATTAGACTTTGAGTAACTGAATAAAGAACAAAATTATACTATTGACTCGAATTCAGTATGTAAGAATCAGGATGTTGTTTGAAATTAATCTCTTCAAACAACATCCTTTTTTAATTGCTCAATTGATTCCTCAATTATCCAAACAGTAACTCAAGTAAAAAATACTCCATATATAAATAATTTATTTAGACTACTCACAGCTATTAAGCTAAAATACCCATCCAGCCGTAATTAATTCATAAATCATTACTTAATTAGATTGATTAAATCAATCAGTACAAAACTTATGCTCGAAAAAAATTTAGATTCTGTTCTTTTTGCTGGACAAAAAACAGCAATATTAGCACTGGAAGATGGCACCATTTTTAATGGTGTAACAATAGGATACTCTGGTAACTCAACTGGTGAAATTGTTTTCAATACCGCCATGACAGGTTATCAAGAAATATTAACAGACCCATCATACTCAGAACAAATAGTCACCCTAACCTATCCTCATATTGGCAATACAGGTTGCAATAGCAGCGATATTGAATCCTCTCAGGTACATGTTAAGGGCCTGGTTATCAGGGATTTGCCCAAAATAGCCTCCTCCTGGCGTTCTCAGATTAGTCTGGATAAATATTTAGAAAATAATAAGGTGGTAGCAATCGCCAATCTGGATACCAGAGAGCTAACCAGAATTTTACGAGAAAAAGGTGTCATGAAAGCCTGCATCATGACTCAGGACATCAATGAAGAACAGGCCATTGCAAATGCAAGGAGTTTTGCTGGTCTGGAAAATACTGATTTGGCAATCAAGGTTACTTGTAAAAAAACCTATCAATGGAATTGTGCGCAGGAAAGCTCAGGAGAATTTGATTTAGCCGCCAACGACTTTAGTAGAAATACGGCAAATAATTATAAAGTTGTTTGCTATGACTATGGTGTTAAACACAATATTTTAAGAATTTTAGCCTCTCTTGGCTGTGATTTAACCATCGTTCCTGCTGATACCACCGCTGAGGAAGTTCTGGCAATGAATCCTGATGGTATCTTTTTATCCAACGGGCCTGGTGACCCCGCGGCTTGTGATTATGCCATCACAGCAGTGAAGGAATTATTAAAATCGAATGTCCCAATATTTGGTATTTGCCTTGGGCATCAAATATTGGCATTAGCCAGTGGTGCAAAAACCATAAAGATGAAATTTGGTCACCACGGAGCCAACCACCCCGTACAGGATATAGATAACAAAGAAGTGATGATTACCTCTCAAAACCACGGCTTTGCCGTAGATGAAAAAAACATACCAGATCATTTACTTATCACACATAAATCGCTGTTTGATGACTCCGTGCAAGGCATCAAAAGAAAAGACTGCTTTGCCTACAGCTTTCAGGGACACCCTGAGGCCAGCCCTGGGCCACATGATGCGAAAAAACTGTTTCTGCCATTTATCAATAAAATGAAAGAAATAAAGGAGAATAACAATGCCTAAAAGAACCGACATAAAAAGCATATTAGTTTTGGGTGCTGGCCCAATAGTTATTGGTCAGGCATGTGAATTCGATTACTCAGGCACGCAGGCATGTAAGACCTTAATGGCTGAAGGTTACAAGGTTATCTTGGTCAACTCCAACCCTGCCACCATAATGACAGATCCTGAAACTGCCCATAAGATATTCATTGAACCCATTAATTGGCAAACAGTCACAAAAATAATTGAGCAGGAACGTCCCGATGCATTGTTACCAACCATGGGCGGACAAACCGCTTTAAACTGCTCTCTGGATTTAGTGGCACGTGGTGTATTGCAGAAGTTCAATGTAGAAATGATTGGTGCTACCCGTGAAGCCATTGATATGGCAGAGGACAGAGAACTATTTCGCGAGGCCATGACAGATATTGGCCTGGGCACTCCTGAATCCTATCTGGTACATGATATTGAAGAAGCCCGAATTGCCCAAAAAAATATTGGTTATCCCGTGATCATTCGCCCATCATTTACCATGGGAGGCAGTGGTGGTGGCATCGCTTACAATTTGCAAGAATTTGAAGACATTACCGCCAACGGTTTAAAACAGTCGCCAACCACAGAAGTGCTACTAGAAGAGTCGTTATTGGGATGGAAAGAATTTGAAATGGAAGTGGTAAGGGATAAAAAAGATAATTGTATCATCGTTTGCTCAATTGAAAACCTTGACCCCATGGGTGTTCATACTGGAGATTCGATCACAGTTGCACCCGCGCAAACATTAACTGATAAAGAATACCAGATATTACGAGATGCTTCACTGGCTGTTTTGCGTAAAATTGGGGTTGATACAGGTGGCTCAAACGTACAGTTTTCCATTAATCCAGAAGATGGTCGTGTGATAGTCATCGAAATGAATCCAAGAGTCTCACGTTCATCCGCACTGGCATCCAAGGCAACAGGCTTTCCCATTGCAAAAGTGGCAGCAAAACTAGCCGTAGGTTATACACTTGATGAACTACAAAATGAAATCACCGGAGGCGCCACACCGGCATCATTTGAACCCAGCATAGATTATGTTGTAACCAAGATACCACGATTTGCCTTTGAAAAATTTGCCAAGGCAGATAAACGTTTAACCACACAGATGAAATCTGTGGGCGAAGTGATGGCAATTGGTCGTACATTTAGCGAATCCTTGCAAAAAGCCTTGCGAGGTTTGGAAACAGGCTTAAATGGACTCAACTCACTGATCACACAAACAGATATTGACTCAGGTTTTGATCTTAATACCGAATTAAGAGAACCTACATCAGACAGATTACTGTACGTTGCAGACGCTTTTAGATTAGGCTATGATGTTGATAAAGTTCATCAGATTTCTGCTATTGACCCCTGGTTTTTGGCAGAAATTGAGCACCTAATACAAGTTGAACAAACACTTAAAACCTGTCAGGCAACTGAAATAAACAAACAACAGCTACTGTGCTTAAAACAATTAGGCTTTGCCGATAGCAGATTAGCTCAATTGCTGAATATTTCAGAAGCCAACATGACTAAGATACGTCATGAGTTTAATATCCGCCCAGTCTACAAGCGCGTCGATTCCTGCGCTGCTGAATTTGATGCGACCACCGACTATTTTTATTCTACCTATGAAGAAAATTGCGAAGCCAGACCCACAAACAATAAAAAGATAATGATACTCGGCGGCGGACCCAATCGAATTGGTCAGGGCATTGAGTTCGATTATTGCTGTGTTCACGCCGCCATGGCTTTAAAGCAGGATGGCTTTGAAACCATTATGGTTAACTGTAATCCTGAAACTGTTTCTACCGATTACGATACCGCAAACCGCTTATATTTTGAGCCCTTAACACATGAAGACGTATTGGAAATCGTACACATAGAAAAACCAGCTGGTGTTATTGTTCAATACGGAGGACAAACCCCATTAAATTTAGCCAAAGGCCTAAAGCAGGCTGGTGTACCTATCATTGGTTCACAACCTGAATGCATAGACATGGCCGAAGATAGAGAACAGTTCAAAGCGATGTTAGACAAGCTACAACTGAAACAGCCACCTAATCGCATTGCAAAAAATGTAGAAGAAGCCGTTGATCTGGCTAATCAGGTTGGCTATCCACTGGTAGTTAGGCCCTCCTTTGTATTGGGCGGTCGTGCCATGGAAATTGTCCACAACGATACAGAATTAAACCGCTATATGCATGAGGCTGTTAAAGTTTCCAATGATTCACCTGTGCTTTTAGATCGCTTTTTGGATCACGCCACCGAAGTTGATGTAGATATCATCTGTGATGGTAAAGACGTGATGATTGGCGGCATCATGGAACATATAGAACAGGCTGGTGTTCATTCGGGCGACTCATCCTGTTGTATCCCACCTTTTTCATTATCTCAAGACGTACAAAAAGAACTGGGACGACAAGCTGGCTTAATGGCAAAAGAACTAGGAGTCATCGGCTTGATGAATACCCAGTTTGCCATTCAGGGTGATGATATTTACATATTAGAGGTCAATCCACGTGCATCAAGAACGGTTCCTTTTGTCTCTAAAGCCAGTGGTTTACCATTGGCCAAAATTGCTGCCCGCTGTATGGCTGGTATCAGCTTAAAACAGCAGAATGTTAAAGAACGACTCAAGCTCAATCATTTTTCGATAAAAGAACCCGTTTTCCCTTTCTTGAAATTCCCTGGAGTTGACCCTATATTGGGACCTGAGATGCGCTCAACAGGCGAAGTCATGGGTATAGGCAAAACATTTGGAGCAGCTGTTGCTCGATCCAAACAAGCCAGCCTCACTACCATGCCACTGCAGGGAACCGCTTTTATTAGTGTTCGTGAAGCTGATAAAAGTAAAGTTATTCCATTGGCAGAAATTTTGCAGACAATGGGATTTGATTTAGTTGCAACTGCAGGTACCTGCGAATTACTAAGAGAACATGGCTTATATTGCGAAAGAGTCAATAAAGTTTTAGAAGGCAGGCCTCATATAGTTGACAAAATCAAGTCAAATGAAATAGACTTCATTATTAATACAACCGAAGGCTCTCAAGCCATCGCGGATTCATACTCTATACGCCGGGAAGCACTACAACAACAAATTAATTACTCCACCACTATATATGGTGCAGCAGCGACCCTGGAAGCGTATAAATATTTAGATAAACAACAAATATATTCACTAGATGAATTACATGATTTAAGTGAATAGACAAGTAAGTGAGGAAATGAGAATGAGCTTAGCTCCACTAACTGCAAATGGTGCAGAAAGACTACAAATAGAACTAAAACGACTAAAAACCGTAGAAAGACCACGGATCATAGAAGCCGTAGCCGAGGCACGTGCCCACGGAGACTTAAAAGAAAATGCAGAATACCATGCCGCCAGAGAAGAGCATGGCATGAATGAAGCCAGAATAAAATATCTGGAAGGGACAATCACCAATGCCCAAATTATTGATATTTCTAACCTGAATGTAGGCAATAAGGTGGTTTTTGGAGCCACTGTTGAATTAGAAGATGATGATGAAAACACCGTCACTTATCAAATAGTTGGCGATGTAGAAGCTGATATAGACCAAGGTCAAATATCCATCTCTTCACCCATTGCCAGAGCCTTGATTGGCAAAGAACTGGATGATGAAGTTGATGTACATACCCCCGGTGGAGATAAAGTCTATTATATTACTGATGTCAAATACATCTAATAAATAAGGGTGGGCTTCGCCCACCCATTGTTGATGAAATATCTAATCCTACTACGTCACGCAAAATCCAGCTGGAAAGACATGAGCCTATCTGATCATGACCGTCCTTTAAACAAACGGGGTAAATACGCCGCTACGCTCATGGGCAAAAGGCTAAATAACAAAGCCATTCACCCGCAAAAAATCATTTCCAGTAGTGCAAATCGTGCCTTAAAAACAGCACATTTAGTTGCACAGCAAATCAACTATCCAACAATAAACATAGAGTTTAATAGAAATATATATCTTGCATCGGCCAAGGAGGTGCTAACAATAATTGCCCAAACCAGTGATGATATAGATAAGCTCATGTTAGTCGCTCACAACCCTGGGATAACATCCCTGTGTAATCAACTACTTAAAAGCAGCCACCATTATTTTGAAAACATCCCTACAGCTGGGCTAGTGACTATTTCTATAGCAGTCAATAATTGGATGCAAATAGCAGCATCATCGGTAACCCAGATAAATATCAAATTAATTGACTACGATTATCCCAAACTTGTAACTTGAAGCAGCAAGGTGCTGACAGTCGAACAAACACAACAGCTATGTCACCATACATAGTGTATAATTGCCAATGAGAAAATTCTAAAATCAACAATAATAAACTAATGGTTAAAATAAAACGACGTATTGTTCCGAACTGTAAAGATTTAGACAATATTGGACTATCGTCTTTAATACAAAGGCTCTACCTTTCACGCGGAATCAAAGAACCAAAACAAATAGACTATAGGCTTAAGCACTTACATACCCAACAGCAGCTTTCTGGTATAAAAAAAGCGGCCGAAATCGTCATAAATGCCATAGAAAAAAATAGAAAAATTGTTATTGTTGGAGATTTTGATGCCGATGGTGCCACAGCTACCGCCCTGTCACTACGAGCTATTAAAGCTTTTGGACACAGCAATATTGATTTTCTGGTGCCCAATCGATTTGATTTTGGTTATGGTCTAAGCCCACAACTTATCCCTATTCTAAAGGGAATGCAAACTGAATTAATAATCACCGTTGACAATGGAATTAATTCACTCTCAGGCACACAAGCAGCAATTGATGCGAATATGCAGGTGATTATTACAGACCATCACTTACCTGCTGATGACTTACCTGCTGCTGATGCCATCGTCAACCCAAATCTGCATGGGGATGAATTCCCCAGTAAACATTTAGCTGGTGTTGGCGTAGTATTTTACTTGTTAGCCGAAATCCGCAGTCAATTAAGCAAAAATGATTGGTTTAAGCAACACAATATCAAGCCACCAAATTTAGCACAATGGCTGGATATCGTGGCACTGGGAACAGTTGCAGATATGGTAGCATTAGATGCCAATAATAGAATTTTGGTCACAGAGGGTATAAAACGCATCAAAGCTGGTCGAACTGTAGCTGGTATAAAGGCCTTACTAAAAGTCGCCAACAAAGAAATTTTAAAAACAAATACTGAAACATTTGGCTTTGTCATCGCCCCCAGATTAAATGCAGCTGGCCGGCTTGAGGACATGAGTATAGGTATTGAACTGCTAACAACAGATGACGAAGACAAGGCCTTTATGCTGGCACAGGAACTAGATAGCATTAACCAGCAAAGAAAAGAAATCCAGACAGAAATGCAGACTTTGGCTGATAGTATCGTCAAAGAGTTAAATCACATTAAAAAATTACCCGATGGGGTCTGCCTTTTTCATAAAGACTGGCATCAGGGTGTGGTCGGCTTGCTTGCCTCCAAAATAAAAGAAAAAACCAATCGACCCGTTATCGCCTTCGCTCCTGAAAATGCCACATCAGATATCCTCAAAGGCTCTGCACGCAGTATCACTGGCTTTCATATCCGAGATGCGCTGGTTGCCATAGAAACCAGCCACCCGAATTTGATGCAAAAATTTGGTGGTCATGCCATGGCTGCTGGTTTATCCATAAAGCAGGAAAATTACCAGCAGTTCCGCCTGGTCTTTGACAAACTGGTAACAGAAACACTAACAGAAGAACAACGCCAACATACCATAGAAACCGATGGTGAGTTAGAAAGCATGACATTATGTCTGGCAGTGGCAGAAGAATTGCAGCAACACGGACCTTGGGGACAAAGTTTTCCCACTCCACTATTTGATGGCTGGTTTAATATCATCGATAAAAAAGAGGTGGGTACCGGCCATACCAAGCTAATCTTACAAACCCCAGATTTCAGCAAAAGAATCGAGGCCATTGCCTTTAGCATTCATCCAAATGCATTCAAGGCTGAAGGCCACAAAAATCAAATAACTTACAGGCTGGATATTAATGAGTTTAGAGGCCGAAGAAATTTACAGTTAATTGTACAGGATATAGTTAATTGAGCCGATATCTTTGTTAAAATCCAGCTTTTATACGATACATGAGACACGTTAATGACAAAAACAGCTTTAATGACACGCAGTGATTCCAAATGTGAATTATGTGCTTCTACAGATAATTTAGATGTGTTTAGAGTTCCGCCTGACCTTGATGGTGGTTTTGACAAAAGTATTTTAGCCTGTGAGACTTGCATCAGCCAAATTAATGGTGATATCGAAATGGATACCAACCACTGGCGTTGTTTAACCGAAAGTATGTGGAATGAAAACATCCCAGTACAGGTAATGGCATGGCGTATGTTGTCGCGTTTAAATAGCGAAAGCTGGGCGCAGGATGCCTTGGATATGCTGTATTTAGAAGATGAAACTTTAAGCTGGGCAAAAGTCACTGGTGAAGGACAAAGTGATGAAAATTCACTCGTCCACAAAGACAGTAATGGTGTTAAACTTGCAGCTGGTGATACCGTTGTATTGATCAAAGACCTAAATGTCAAAGGCACCAGTTTTACCGCAAAAAGAGGGACCTCTGTACGCAGAATTTCTCTGGTCCAGGACAATGCTGAACACATAGAAGGTCGTGTGAATGGACAGCAAATTGTGATATTAACCCAATTTGTCAAAAAATCAGTTTAAAGGCTGCTTAGCTATTTTGTGTAAATTACCATTATTCTATTATTTTTACCGACTGAACTGTGGATAATGGTAAAATGAACAAAGGTATTAAACACAAATTATTGATCATTCTGGGCTGGTTTTTTGTCATACTTGGTGCCATTGGAGCAGTTTTGCCTTTAATGCCAACCACTGTTTTTTTAATTATTGCTCTGGCGATATTTTCGAAATCATCACCCCGATTTCATAAAATGTTGCTCAATAACCGCTGGTTTGGAGCTGGGTTGAGACAATGGGAAGAAACAAAAACCATATCCAGAAAGTCCAAACTAAAAGCCACCATTGTCATTATTATCAGTTTTAGCTTTTCCATTGCCATACTTCATCAGCGTATTGGCTTGCAGTTAATGCTGGTTGCCATTGCCCTGGTCTTATTAACAATTATCTGGAAGCTGAAAGAATCCTAACTTTCCAAAATCGTATCTATTAAAAAAGCCCTGATGTTTTCTATCAAGGCTTCTCACTTATGATATTGAAAATTTGTTATGCTTGTGGTGGTAAATCAACATCAGTTGACGATTTGTCACTCCCTGCAAATTTTGATGAAGCCCAATTAACAGCCTTATCTTTCATTTCACGAAATTTCTTCGAACCTTTTTCCAATTTGGCTTCCCACTCTGGGTTTGGTTCCTGACCTTCAGTCACTTTAAAAAACACCTGCATCAATGCAGTCATGGCAAAAGGATCAATCAATGCCGCTTTAATACTAATAGATGCAACAACTGCAACCACAAATGGCATAAAGCCCAGATCATAATTGCCCATTTTCAGTGTCGCAGCAATCGGCCCAAATGTTAAAGCCAGTACCAGCAATGTTAATGCCCAACTAATAATAGTAACAAAGACTGCATTTTTGAGGAATTTTTTATAGTTTTGCGCGTAAAGCACCACAGCCTGTTTTGATCCTTCCCACGGATTATCAATTTCATTTTTAATGTTGTATGCCAGGATAATTTCATCCACATAATTCATGGAATTTTTCACTACGGCACTGATAAATTTAACAATGGGCTGTGGAATAAAAGGCAAAAAACGCATAATCCCTTCAAACATTCCTGTAATAAATTTGACCACACCCTTAATAATTTGATCGACTGCAAACAGTACCGATGCTTCTTTAAATCGTTCTTTAACAATAGATTGGGCATAAGCAATTTGGCCCTTGCCAGAGGGAATATCCTCTCCATCAAGATGCTTTAATATGACAGCTATATGACCAGCTTTCACCATATATAATAAATATTCCCGCACATAATAAAGTACACCTTAAACAATACCAAAGCCACCAAGCATTCCATAGAATAAACCAGTGGCAGAACCATCTTCGCCACCAGCAACGCTACCAACTGACCAGCCTACACCTGCACCTACGCCCGTACCAATGATATAACCAATGGTGATCCCAAAATATATCAGAAACCTGAATAACATAAACTCTTTAGTTTTCCAAAGTGCCGAAAATACATCTTTCATATTAAAATCTAACATAATTATCTTTAAAGGGGTCAGTACCCTTTACTCCCGTCATTATTGTTATACCAGCATAAAATCTGGCTTTTAAAGGGTACTGACCCCTTCAGATATAGGGCGAATCCCCACCGCTTTCTTCAATTTCTGCAAAAAGGGCACCGAAAACTCACGTGCTTTTACTGCCCCTTTTTGTAACTCTTTTTCAATCAACTCTGGCTGTTCCATTAGTTTATTGTATCTTTCTCTTTGTTCTGCCAATTCTGAGTTTATAAGTTCAAACAACTCCTGCTTGGCGGCTCCCCAGGCGATACCATTAGCAAAAGCCTGTTTCATTTGTTGGGTTTGCTCTTTGCTTGCAAAGGCTTTGTAAATATCAAAGACAAAAGAATCATTGGGGTCTTTGGGCTCCCCTGGTTCCAATAAATTTGTCTTAATTTTCATGATATGTTTGCGTAATTTTTTCTCAGGTAACCACAACGGTATGGTGTTATTATAACTCTTGCTCATTTTCCTGCCATCAAGTCCTGGCAATACTGCTTGGTCAGCCGCCACTATGGTTTGTGGCATGACAAAATGTTCACCAAAATGATGATTATATCTGGCAGCAATGTCTCTTGCCATTTCCAAATGCTGAGTCTGGTCTTTGCCAACAGGTACTTCATTGGCATTAAACATTAATATATCCGCTGTCATTAACACAGGGTAGGAAAACAAGCCCATGGTTATGCCTTTATCAGGATCATTTTCACCACCTTGCGTATTTTCAGCTACCAGAGCCTTATAAGCATGTGAACGGTTCATCAAACCTTTGGAGCACATGCAGGTCAGCAGCCAAGTTAACTCTGGGATTTCAGGAATATCTGATTGGCGATAAAACATGGCTTTGTCCGTATCCAGTCCCAACGCCAGCCAGGTGGCAGCTATTTCTTTGGTTGACTGAGCAATTTGCGCAGGATTCCAGCACTTAATCAATGCGTGTAAATCTGCAAGAAAAAAATAACTGTCATAGTTAGGGGATCTACTTTTTTCAATAGCAGGTTTGATTGCACCTACATAATTACCCAAATGTGGTGTGCCAGTTGTGGTGATACCCGTCAGTACTGTTGTCATTAATCGTTTCCAGTGTGTTTAAATAAGTAAATCATAGGCATTGTCATTAGATTAATCAATTAACAAATATAATATCTGCATTTTAATCGTATAGCTTTTATCAAATATGAACATTAACAGTAAAAAATTGTGAACCACATCATATTATTGAATCACTGCTGCTTTAGGACACCTTTATTAATACGATAATAAATATAAATTGGTGACATTAAGTTGTTATAATGTCGCGATATTTTTTTTACAACCTAAAAGGAGATCTACATGAGCTTTGAATTACCGGCTCTTCCCTATGCACATGATGCATTAGAACCACATATTTCAGCTGAAACTCTAGGCTTTCACCATGACAAACATCACAATGCCTATGTTACAAACTTAAATAATTTGATTAAAAATACTGATTTCGAGGGAAAATCATTAGAAGAAATTATAATGAATTCTGATGGTGGTCTGTTTAATAATGCCGCACAAGTATGGAATCATACATTTTATTTTAATGGCTTATCTCCTGATGGAGGCGGTGAACCCAGCGGAAAATTGGCTGATAAGATTAATGCAAAATTTGGTTCATTTTCAGATTTTATCACTCAATTTTCAGCATTAAGCCTAGCTACTTTTGGTTCAGGTTGGGTCTGGCTTGTTCAGGATGAGGCTGGGGAATTGCAACTGGTTAATACTTTTAATGCTGGTACACCGATGACTGATGGTTTACATGCACTATTAACCTGCGATGTATGGGAACATGCTTATTATGTCGATACTCGTAATGATCGTGGTGGTTATTTAAAAAACTTCTGGAATCTAGTAGACTGGAATAAAGCGGCTTCACTGCTAAAATAACTAAGCAAAAAAATAGACCTAAGGCCCGTTAATCGGGTCTTAGGTTTAAAATCATTTTTAATCCAAACACCTTATTTTCATCAAAATATTCACGACCCGAAATTATACAAATTAAGGAGCAAAATCTGGATTTTTATAATTTATTTTTTTTAAATAAGATTGCAACTCTTCTGATTGACCAGACACACCCATCATCTTAGTAATTCCGATATAAAGAGCCATATTAGCCCTATTGTTTTTAATTGATATATTTTCATTCAAAGTATGCAAAGCTTCTTGCAAATGTTCTTTTGCTTGAATATTTAGATTATGGGCTATTTTGATCTTAGCCATAATAAAGTCTGTGTATGCTTTAATATGAATATGATCAGAATATTCAGAGGTATCTACCTTATAAAAATCATTTACTGCTTTTTCAAATACTTCTAAAGCCGTAATATGTTGCCCAAAACCAATGAAATTCAGGCATTCCTCTGCAATTAGATAAAGTTTATGGAGTCTAGGTTGTTTAAGTTTTTTACTCTCAACAGAATAACTATTATATAACGCTATGGCACGTTTTAAGTTAAGTAAAGCATTATCAAAACCTTTTTGGCTTCTATGGTATTTTGATAAAAGTATGTAATTGTTAATTAAATCAGATATCCAAAGTTGATTGCCATTATCAAAATTGTTTAATTTAATTAAAATGGGTAACGCCTGATCTAAATAATATTTCATTTTATTTAATTCGCCCAAATCGTAATAGCTAAGAGCCATGCGATAGTTGGCTCTGGCCAAGCTGTGTTCCCATCTTTTGTTACCTTTATCCATGTAGATTATTTTTTGAATAATCCCCAAAGATTCTGCATACATCTCATTAGCTCGAATCAACATATTTCTTTTGTCAAATATATTAGCTTGCCATGAAATTGTGTCAGATAACTCTCCTAAATACTCAATATTATAAGGATGGTGATCAATAATTTGTTTTTTTAATTTAGCAGATAAAGAAAAATAATTTTCTGCTTTTTCTAAATTGTTATGTTGAAAATTTAAAGTTCCTAAATTATTTAATGCATAAGAGTTTTCAAGTTTCCATGTATCATTATCAGACTCTAACTTGACCAGCTTTTTAGTTAGGTCAAGATAATTAGTCCAATAAGCCTGAGATCGATTAAAATCATTTTTTAAAAAATATATATACCCAAGCCAGTAATTGCTCTGACTATAACTAAAAAGAGCAGAAATTTGAGATTCAACTCCCTTATAAATAGCCAGATCCTTACTGATAGCCATTTCAAATAAATTTTCCGCACTGGCTAGTTTACCTAAAGTAACATCTGCTTCACCCAGAGTATTTAATGCTTTATTGTATTGTAACTGAGATCTAACTGATTGAATTGATTCAACCCGATTATCATAATAATCAATAATTTTCTTTCCAACCATTTCAAGTAAGTCCAGTTTACCAATCGGTCGTAATTTATCTTTTAAATCACCCACCATAAAAGTAATTAATCCTTCTGCACTTTCATTTGTTGTAACTAAATCTGCTTTTATATCATGGTTTACCTTTATCAAAATTAAAGCGAACAGTAATAATATCGCCATAACACCAATAGATGAAACTTTTAACTTATCTCTTATACTTTGCTTTGATTGAGACAGTCTTAAGAACTTAGATTGATAAGAGTGTAACTCAATTTCATATCCTTTTACCAACCTAAAAACTTGATTAAGCAAATATTTATTATATAAAAGATAGTCACTTTCTTGTCCATTTATATGCCACTGTTTCGCTAACATTTTAAACTCAGTAAGCGCAGATAATTTAAAATTATTTTTAATAATCCATTTTCTAAAAAATAAACATTCCTGTAAAATAGAATCATGCAATATTGAAACATAGATTTTTTTATCAAGACTGTGAGATTGTAATAGCCCCTGATCAAGCAAATAATGAACTATTTTGAATAATGTATCATCTCCAGAGAATAATTGAATATCAGCTTTACAAGTAACATATTCATTGATTTTATCAGGTTTATACTGAATCAGATGAAATAAATATTGGGCAAATAACTTTTTTTCATTGATAGAAAGAGTATTTAAAATATTGTTTACTTTATAGGTCAATGCCCCAGTAATTTTCCCTATTCGATGATATCTTTCGAAAGTTAATTGTTGTTTATCATTACAATGTTCACATAAATCTTTCAGTGTATAGCTTAAAGTTGGAAGGATGTTTCCTATATTTCTGGCATCATCTATAATGACTTGATCTAAGGGTTCAAAGCTAAATTCATTAACTTCATACCTATAACCAGTTGCAATAATTGGTTGTTGAACAATTTCTGTAATTTCAAAACTGTTAGGTGGACTCATATAATAATGTAAAGCATTGTCGGCCATCGATTGAAAAATTGAGAATTGTTTTAGTTTTTGAAAATCAAGACTTCTTATAGCTACCACCACAAAACAGCCACAAGAATGTACTAATTCATTAATTAGCATCAATATTAAATGTATTTGATCATCGTTTTTTTTATCCTGATCAAATATGGCTCTTTCTATATGATCTAAAAAAACTATTTTCTTCTGAAATACAATTCGAATATCATGCTTTTTGCTAAGATTAAATGTATCAGGAGAATTTTTGTTTTGATATTTATGCCTTAATCCAGTTATAAAATTTTCAATCCCAGATTCCATATATAAGAGTTCACTCTCTACTAAATACTTAACAAGAGGCTTAACTACGTATCCACCTTTACAGTTAGAAAAATCAAAATGATAACAAGTATCATTTTTTACTTGTTTATTTTGCGTTTGCAGATATGGAATAACCACTGTTTTAATTAAAGAGGTTTTACCAACATAAGAGTTTCCCTCTACTACCAATAACGTTGAATGGTCTTCTGTTGAATTTTTTACCAGAGATTTAATCTCAGATACGGCTTTAGTTCGTCCAAAGAAAATAGCTTGATGAAAATGATCATATTGCTCCAAACCTCTATAGGGTGTTCCATCTTTCCAAATGGGTGAAGAGGTTAACACTTTGTTATCCAGCCCTCTTATTTCTGCAACAACCATATACCCCTTTTTTGAAACAGTTTTAATATATTGGGGCTTCTTTATAGAATCACCTAATATTTTTCTTATTTTGGTTATACATTTATGTAATGGGCTGTCTGTTACAACTTGATTTGGCCAACAGTTTTCTATTAATTGGTTGACACTTATGGTATCAGGCGCATGAATACACAAGTAAGTCAAAACTTCCATTAGTTTTGGTTCTACAAACACTTCCTGTTGTTGATTTTTTAACTTATTTTGCCCAGGAGAAACAAACCAGGAACCAAGATAAAAAGATTGTTTATGATTTAATGAGTTCACATAAATATTTAGTTAAAATCAAACATTATTTTCCTTGATTAATAAGCCATATGTCAAGGTCTAGTTAATTAATCAATTTAATCAAAACCGACTCCCTCTTATTGACTTATAGAAAAGTCATCAATAAAATTAATTTTAACAAAATACAACTAAAATCACATTGGAGAAAACTATGGATCCACTTTTTACTACGATAAATATCTATTTAAAAGTTTGGCCTTTAAACAAGAACAATTTGTCAATAAATGGCGTCACACCTGATATTTGTGGTAAGTACTATTTCCTTTTTTTAAATGATCAGAAAGAACCCATTAATAATATTATTTTGGAAAAGCATCATCAGGGAATTCACCTGGAACTAGAAAAAGAAACCAGTAAGCTTATGCAAATAAATGAGATCAACCAAGGTAAGCTACCCACTGAGAACAGTGGCACTATGTCCTATATCACCTTTAGAAGTTCTTACTCAGAAAATAAAAGTGATTTTTACAATCTAAACGTTAGAGTTAAAATAAGAGGTAATGATAACGAACCCGACTATATTCTAAACTGTGATCCACAAGTACAAAATTCTCCTCCACCTGGCCTAGGAGGGGGGAGATAATCCTGCATCCTCACCACATCAATTATGTAGGGCATAAATATGTCCTACATAACACTTCTATAAAGTAATACTAGCAAGCTTTTTTAAATAAATCAGATCAATTATGATCTATTGATAAAGTAAAAGATAACCAAGAGCCCAAAAATCACATAGCAATTGACAGTCAATATCCTGAAAAGAACAATGATTTTTATAATTTAACTGTTAAGATTGAAAAATTAGGCGACAGTAGTAAGTCTAATAATATTCTAAACTTGATCCGCAAGTAAAAAACTTACCTCCACTTGATCTAGCTTAATCCAGTAATCCCTGCTATCAATCATATAGGGTATAAATATGCATCACATAACACCTTTTTTATTTTATTTCACAATTCATCCAATTCTGTCAAACGACGACAAACATCAATCTTAGTTCACAATTAATTTAGCTCCAGCAATTTAAATATTCAAACAAACAATTATATCCTATTGATATAAAACACTTTTAATTCGGTAAGAAAACCGTAAAAAAACGACAAAAAAACGTAAAAAAACGTCAAGGAAAGGGTAAGAACTATTCTCAAAAATAATGCCATCATCAAAAACGAGTGTTAAAAATGATGAATAAAATATCTACAGTAAACCAATTGATTTGTTTGCTTAGTATCAAGAATTGAACCTTCAATCAGGTCACCATACATAACTCACTTCATTTTTTTAACCACTCAAATTATTAATATATTAAATGAGGAGAAGAAAATGAATAATAATTCGAAAGATGAGATTGAATGCATTTGGAAAGAGAAGTACCCACAAATATTAAGATACACTCAAAAGGTATGTCGCAATACAAACCTAGACCCAGAGGATCTGGTATCCAGCGCTTTCTTGAAAGTATGGAATTATAAAAAGAAGCGTGACGACACAAAAATATCTTTACCGTTTATTTGCCTCATTATAAAACAATTATTTTTCAACGAGCTCAAACGTGCTTCGTTTCGGTATATGAAAAATAGTGTTGAAATTGATGATATTCCACATGAATTACCAAAAGGCCAAGGCGATGTCTTTGAGCAATACGTGATACAAGAAGAATTACAAAAAATTCTACATAAGCTATGCAATTCAATTGAACGTAAAATCCTATTGATGCGCTTCATGGATGGTGACAGTTATTTTCAAATCTCTCAATTGACTGGATTTTCTGAAGCTGCGTGCCGACAACGAGTTAGGTCTATTCGAAAGAAAATAAAAATCTCACAAAATCACATGAAAAATGTTTATTAAGTGTGCATTTTGCACAAGTTTAAAAAAACTTAATATTAATTATTGGCTAATCTAATCTAAGATCAGGACAAATAGTTATTAAACAACAAACATAAATGAGGGTAAATTAACCATGAAATTTGAAGAGTTCGAAAAAATAATGCGTCTACATAATCAAATATATGTAAACAACGTAACTTCAAGAGTATCTAACAGCACTATAGAGCAAATGAAATGGCTCGAATTACCTAGATATATCTTAGAAGCCGCTAATGAGGATGTTCCAGATGAGGTTAAAGATATTTTTAACGAAGAATTAATTGATTCTCAAACGCTGAATGCCGAAGAAGAAAAAGGATTATCTAACAATGTAGAGGTTTTCCAAAAAAATGCCAGTATTTCTGATTTTGAAGAATCCATGCTGAGGAGTAATGATGAATACAACAAAAAGCAAGCAGCGAAACACACTGCTTCAACCAAGAGGTTAATTGAGGCAGGGAAAAAGTATCCAAGTGCTAGAGAATCTATCATTGCTTCTCGCAGTATAACAGATAAAGTTCTTGATTGGGCTTCCTCCAAGATAGATATTTTTGTTGATTCTCTAGTCAAAAATATTGTAGATATTGTTTCAAAAGCGATTGAAAATATTGTCAACACCTTTGTAGATGTTGGCACTCATATCGTTAATACCTTCACTAGTCTTTTCGAGATTAGTACTAAAATCGTTAGTACCTTCGGGGTCAACAGCAAATCACTATATACTTTCAAGCAAATAGAAATTGAGAATATCGATCCGGTATACACTATGCGCGTCAATGGATACGGTATTGTTGATCTCGTAATTGCTGCTAATGACAAACCGTGTCTTGCAGTCATCAGACACCCTATAATAAACGAAGGGTGTATTCTGAGTGTTACATACCAATCTGTAGGGATGAATTACCAAATTACATCGCTGGAGCCTAATATTCTAGGGATTTATGCCAAAACTGATGGAGTTGCATACCTGACAATATAACGATAGTAACTAATGATTGTTGCCGCCCAATTCGTGTGGTAACAATCTCTAAGTGAGAAAAGTAATAGTATTACTTCACCAGATCACACGTCCTAGTTGCCATCGAGGTGGGGAATTTAAATCATTCTTGAATTGTTTTTCAAGGAAGCTCGTCTTCATGCAAGTGTGGCTTTGAAGTTGTTTTAACAGACAAGAGTAAACCTTACTACTAATAGTGCTACTCAAATATAAATATTTACAGAATTTGGAGAAAATAATGACACATCATAAAATTAAAACAAAAACGATTACTCAAGAGCCTGATTTTTGGACGAAAGAACGAATAGCCTCATCTCAACCATTAGATGCATTGACCAGAAATGTAGAGAATAATGAGATAATTGTTTCGCCTGTTGATGAACCCTTTAGCAAATTTAAGAATGAGAATTTTAACAATCTTCCTAATGCGGCTATGGGAAGATTGCAAGCAAAAACACCTTACGGTGATTCTTTTAGTTCTGCCCAGTTTGTCCACCCAAAAGTGCTTTTAACAGCAAGACATTGTGTGATGGATGAACAAAATAAACCCTTTAGTCGTATTACATTCTTACATCAATATAATGGTGATAGTTACAAAGAATTATTTAATATTACTAACACTTTCTATCCTAGTAAAAGCCTTAATACTAATATTGATTATGCGTTTTGTCTGGTAGATAAAAAATTCACAGGTAAATACTTAAAAATTTTACAAGCTCCAAATAAATCAACCGTTCATAAAAATATAGTAAATTTAGGTTATCCAAGTAATTTTAGTGGGAGGCTCGCATGTGCAAACGGAGCGTATTCTTATGATGTAAATAAACAAGGTCGCAAAGTAACTTTTTTAACTAAAGAACAATTCACCATGTGGAAAGGGGCAAGCGGTGGAGCTTGGGTAGTTAATA
>JAESTH010000238.1 GCA_016763695.1 Alcanivoracaceae bacterium | reverse complement strand
CAGTGAGTAAAAACGCATTCATACAATTGCGTAATAACCGCGATAAACAATTAAGTCAGCCACAGTTGATTATTCCATCAATTCAGGTCAATATTGCAGCAGGTAGATTGCCAAAACCAGAAAATAATGGCATTTCATATTTTAAAGTGCCAATAAATACCATTGGTAGTAAATAATTATTTTTGTATATTAGCATTTCTTATATTAGCATCTAATATATTAGATAACTATGATATACTGAACATTGGTTTTTTCGATGTTTGTTAAACACGTTCAACAAAATACAAAAATTTAATATTTGAGGAGTAAACTAATGAGTCATATAGTAGTATTAGGCGCAGGAATTGGCGGAGTTCCTGCAGCTTACGATTTACGTAAAGAACTTGGAAAAGAACATCAAGTAACTCTTGTCAATAAAGGCGAAAAATTCTTCTTTACACCATCAAATCCCTGGGCAGCAGTAGGTTGGTCGAAATCAGAAAAGATCTCAGTTGATCTGACTCGTTACATGGCGAAAAAGAAAATTAGTTTTAAAACCAATGGTGCCAAGAAAATTGATGCACAAAATAATAAATTGGTACTAGATGATGGTGAAATTATTGAATATGATTACCTGGTCATTACCACTGGACCTAAACTCGCCTTCCATGAAGTTCAGGGATTGGGGCCTATTGATGGCCACACTCAATCAATTTGTACGCTAGAACACTCTGAGGCAGCTTATAAAGCCTACCAGAAATTTTTGAAAAACCCTGGTCCTATAGTAGTTGGTGCAGTACAGGGAGCCAGTTGTTATGGCCCAGCCTATGAATTTGCCATGATTTTAGATACCGATCTAAGAAAAAGAGGCGTGCGTGATCAAGTTCCAATGACATTTGTCACAGCAGAACCCTATATAGGACATCTGGGCTTGGGTGGTGTTGGTGACTCTAAAGGCTTGATGGAATCAGAAATGCGCAATAGACACATCAAATGGATAACCAATGCGAAAATTGATAAAGTTGAAGCGGGTAAAATGTTTGTTACGGAGGTGGATGATAAAGGCGAAGACTATCAATCACATGAGCTGGATTTTGATTTTTCCATGATGTTACCTGCATTTTTAGGTGTTGATGCAGTGATGAATGTTGAGGGCTTAAATAATCCTCGTGGTTTTGTCCTGATTGATGAGCACCAAAGAAATCCTCAATTCAAAAACATATATTCAGCGGGAGTTTGTGTTGCTATTCCACCAGTTGAGATAACGCCTGTTGCAACAGGTGCTCCAAAAACAGGCTATATGATTGAGTCAATGGTGACCGCAGCAGCTAAAAATATTAAGGCTGAATTAGATGGTAAAGAGCCATATGCAAAAGCCACATGGAATGCTATTTGTCTAGCAGATTTGGGTGATACTGGAGTGGCGTTTGTGGCTTTACCACAAATTCCTCCACGAAATACGACCTGGGCAAAAAAAGGTAAATGGGTTCATTTAGCAAAAATTGCTTTTGAAAAATATTTCATGAGAAAGATTAAAACAGGATCAACAGATTCATTATTCGAACGTTATGTATTAGGTATGATGAAAATCAAGCGCCTTAAGGAAAAATAATTCCGTATAAAATATAGACTTAAATACGGAAAAACCACTGCTCAAAATATATTTTAGGTAGTGGTTGTTTACGTCATAAGTGTGAACTAATGTTTCAGTCTGTACAATAAATCAAAAATACTGCAAAAAGTCAGACTTATGTGGTAATTAGCTTGCATTTGTTAATAGATGTTTGATATTTTAAATATACGGGAAAGTAACATCAGGGTAACAAATGAATTCTTCAACATCAAAAATTGGACATAACAATTTAATCAGTAGTAGTATATTGCCATTTAAGGCAACACTGCTTAAAAGTTGTGAAACCGCTATCAGTAACACTTTACATAATTTGTTTTCCCAAGCGGAAAATGCAACATCAAACCAACAGGAAACCAGACTATTTGAGCAATACAACCTGCTCAAAAAAACCAGTTCAAAACTATTGGATTCACTTGCTGTCATTACCCAAAGCATGCCCGATGAGATTACAGAGCAAATTAGTTTAGGACAAGAGACACTTACACTATCATTGGTCGCAGATGAAGAACTAGAAATTAGTTTAGCTTTTACGCAACTAGAGTCTGTGTTAGATGTAAAATTTACTAAATACCTGTATGCCCTTGAAAAACGTTTAAAAGTTCTATTTGCATCAAAAAACATTTCTAAATCCAATATGCCTTTTGGTATCACTTCTGTTTGTTGGATATTTAGCCAAACACTGGATCTTTGCGCTTCAAATATTTCCACAAAAATTCACTTAATTGGATACCTGAAAAAAGAGCTGGCAGTAGATTTACTGGAAGTTTATAGAATTATTGATAAAAAATTTGTTCAGGCAGGCATCTTGCCAAACATAAGAACCGAAACAAAGCCAATAGCGAGAAACAATAGCAGTAGTAGCGCTGCAACAACCGAGGCAGCTACTAACCCCAGTTCTACAAGCCGTAACAGTAACACTAATAATGAGGGCTGGGGGTATGGAGCCACTCAACAATCAGGCACCGTACCCAATAGTAACGCATTTAATCAAACAACTCAAAACCAAATTGTTGATGAAGCACATACAAAATCAACAGAGTTAGTGAATTCAATCTTTAATTTGATGAATAACGGTCGAATACAGGGAATGCACCCGATGGAGGCATCAAACATTGATAACAGCATGATGGATCAAACGCTTGAAAATTTATCCAAAATTACCAGTTTAGCTGCTGGCAGTACCGAGATAGACAAGCTAAAGGAAATGATTCTGGGTGATGTCAGAAATCAAACAGGTATATATTATCCAAGTCTCAGTAAAGAACAACAGAACTCACTGGATGTAATGGGTATGTTTTACGAGCAAGTCAGAGAGGACAACTCCATTGATGGTAATATCGTATCTTCACTCAATGCGATAAACATTCCTTTGATCAGAACCGCAATAAATGATCAGGGGTTTTTTAATAACAATAATCACCCTGCTAGAGAATATCTGGAAAAAATAATTTATGCCTCCCAAAAATGGCATGGTACTTCGGTGGTTAAAAATCTGCATAAGTTCAGCTCAAATATTGCCAGTGAATTTGATGGTACAACTAAGCCATTTGACAAAGCCAATGAAGAACTTGATAGTTATTTAAGATTGATACAAAGAAGGGCTGTAAAAGCAGAAGAAAAATGGGTTAACGCTGCAAAAGGTAAAGAAAAACTGGAAATGTCGCGTCATAAAGTGGAAGAAATCGTTGAAAACGTATCTCAAAACGCAGTACCTACCTTTGTGAAAAATGTCATAAAATACGTGATTCAGGATGCATTGACATTATCACTGTTACGACATGGTGAAGATTCTGATGAGTGGCATAAAAACATAAATACTTCCACAATTATTGCAAAAATGGCCAACCCAAAATTAGTAAAAGAACTCACACCAAAACAGAAAATAGAGTCGCTACACCATTTGGATCAAACGATGGATGAGTTGGGTTTTTCAGAAAATGACAGGACAAAAACATTAAATAACATTAAAGATTGTACCAATGCAGCGATGACTGGTGACTTGGATGAGAATATTAAACTACAGGAAGTGGTGACCATCAATAAAAACAAGAAAGACATAAAAAAAGCGGGTTCAGTAAAACTAGAGGAGCTCAGGCCGTTAACCGCTGTAGAAAAAACAGAATTAACCAAAATAAGATTAATGCCATATGGGACTCTCTTTGACTTTATTATTAATCAACAAAGAGAGAAAATTCGCAGAAAATTAAGTTGGTTCAGCCCTGTTAGTAACAAGGCATTATTTGTTTCCCTTATGGGCAATCGACCCTATGAAAAATCACTAAATGCCATAGCAATAGATATAGCCAGAAAAAACATAATCGTTGTTAAAATAGAAAAGAAAAAATATTTTGATCAGGTGCTGGGAGATATTTTTTCAAAACTGAAGGGGTTGGTAAATTTTTCTACCAAAGCCCGTTAAAAAATAGAAAATAGAAAATAGAAAATAGAAAATAGAAAATAGAAAAGAATAATAATGAGTAAAGAATACAGAAAATCGAAAAGAGTTAAGCCACATGTCAAGGTAGAGATTATTGACATGATTATTGGTACAAAATTAGGAGAAATTCTCAATATTTCTGCTGATGGTTTGTTGATATCAAGTAAGACAAAAATAACCGTTGGAGAAATGTTTCAGACAGAGTGGCATTTTTCTGCAAGAGGTCTGAAAAGCATTTCAGTTGGACTAGAGTGTCTATGGTCTGAGACTCAATACACCAACCTTTGTTTGTGCGGATTTTATATCATCGATATTTCACAGGATGATCAGGATATTTTAGATAGAATTATTGCACAATCAAAAGAAATTTGACATTTTATAAACAATCAAAATTATAACCATATCAATTTTGCTGAGAGTTTCATCTGGCCAGGTTCATAATCATTTCAACCATGATTAAACCCACATGGATCAGAGAATAAGGGTGAGTACGTAACCATACTTAATCGTACCAACAAAACCATTAACCTTAAAGACTGGAAAATGGCAGATGAAACCAATAAATCAGTAGCCATCACAGGTCTGTTAAAACCAGGAGCAAGCAAAATACTGTAAGGTGGAAAATTGGGATCATTAAGACTGCGCAATTCAGGCGACACACTTAAATTATTCGATCCTGACCCTTGCCTGGTTGTTCATGTCATGTGGTCAAAAAATGAAACAACAAAATTTAAAGGACAGGCGTTAATATTTAAATAATTCTCTTTTTTATGCGATACAAAATGACAGTATTGGTCTTACATATACCAAGCATGGATTATTGGTACGTGTAGTATTGCAAAACATCACATAGGGATATGTGATGTTTTGTTAACAGATTAATAAGAAACATGACATATAAATACAAATATCCACATATGGCGGTGACTGTAGACTTGGTACTCTTTGATGTATCAACAACAGAAGCAGCAATACTTTTGATCAAAAGAGCCATTGACCCCTATAAGTAGCAATGGGCTCTGCCTGGTGGTTATGTGGATATAGTCACCTTCCCAAATCCCTGTCCAGACAACGATAAGAAATGGCTTCCATTACATGTTTTTGCGCAACAGTTTGTGAGCCATCTAGGTCTGCAATTGTACGAGAAATCTTTAATATTCTGTGATAGGCGCGGGCAGAGAGTTTGAGTTTTTCCACAATAGCTTCCAGTAAAATCAAATTTTTTTCTGGGATGTTCAAAAGTTTTTCCATCTCCTTATTACTGAGATGGGCATTGGCCTTACCACTATTTCTCTGCAATTGTATATTTCTTGCCTTTATCACACGTGCCTTGACGACTTGACTGGTTTCATTCGATTTAGAGATCATACGCAACTCTTTATGTGGTATTCTCGAAACTTCAACATGCATATCAATCCTATCCACCAATGGCCCAGAAATCTTGGCTCTGTATCGCTCAATTTGAACCTGTGAACAGGTACAATGCCGTTCCTTATCACCCAAATAACCACATGGGCAAGGATTCATCGCCGCAATAAGCTGAAACTTGGCAGGAAATTCAGCTTGCCTGGCAGCTCTAGATATAATAATCTTTCCTGACTCAATAGGTTGCCGTAACACCTCCAGAACATGACGGGAAAACTCAGGAAGTTCGTCTAAAAACAATATACCCTCATGGCTTAAACTTATTTCTCCAGGTTGCGGATTCGACCCACCTCCCACCAGCGCAACAGCAGATGCCGTATGGTGTGGCTGCCTAAAAGGCGGCATATACCAATCCTTGATATCAAAACCATTGCCACTGATTGAAGCAATGGCTGCCGTTTGTAGTGCCTGTTTTTCAGTCAATGGTGGCATAATACCAGGTATTCTGGTAGCTAACATGGTTTTGCCAGTGCCTGGTGGACCAATAAAAATCAAATTATGCGCTCCAGCTGCTGCAATCTCCAGAGCTCGTTTGGCCTGCAACTGCCCTTTAACTTCCGATAAATCAGCAACAGGACGTAAAGTAACATCTTTTTGCCCTATGGCATTGGGCAAGTCATCCATTTGATTGAGCCATGCACAAACTTCCAACAGATTATTCGCCGTTTTACTGATACCTGTT
>JAESTH010000025.1 GCA_016763695.1 Alcanivoracaceae bacterium | reverse complement strand
GGTGTTTGATGCCCGTCTCAGCTAATGATTCCGAGGTGTTAGAGCAATTATGGACGTCATATGGCGATTCTTTCCAAGAGACTTCTGGCAGATTAGAAGACATGTCCTGGAGCCTGTTTAATACCAGAAAAGCCATGTCTGTTAGAAGTTTTATTGTCGCTGATTCAATACCGAGTGCTTGTGATTTATTGGCCCAGAAACCGACATCATTTAATGTAAACAAAGCGCCAAAAAACATTGTTTTTATGTTTCCGGGACAAGGCAGTCAACAATTGGTAATGGCTGCGCAATTAAACAAGCAATTCCCCGCCTATCAAGAAGCCTTAGAACAGGCATTGACGAAGTTGCGAGAGGAAGCCTTGGTACGTGCTTATCTATTTGAAGAAAATCATCACTGCGAAACCCGTGTATTGCAACCCGCATTATTTTGTCACGAATATGCTCTTACAAGGTTATGGCAGGCATTAGGCGTGCATCCAACTCATCTCATTGGGCATAGCCTTGGTGAGTATGTTGCAGCCTGCATTGCGGGTGTATTCTCATTATCTGACGCTGTTAAGATTGTTGAAATACGTGCGGAATTAATGACCAAAATGTCACCAGGTACGATGCTTGCTATTCGGGCCAGTCAATCAGAACTAGAGCCTTACATCAGTCCAGAAATCGAATTAGCCGCAATCAATGGTCCAAAAAGTTGCGTTCTCGCAGGTCCTGACGAGACTATTACACTTCTCCAGGAAAAACTCGAACAAGATGGATTGAGTTTCCAGCGTTTGCCAACGTCGCATGCGTTTCATAGTGCGGCTGTTGAACCTCTATTGCATTCATTTCGAAATTCAATGGCAGCATTTCTACTTAATCCACCGGAAATTCCCGTCGTTTCAAATGTCACGGGTACATGGTTAACACCACTACAAGCAACAGATCCTGAATATTGGTGCCAACATTTACGCAACGCAGTTCTTTTCAACGCGGGAATCCAAACGCTCATTGATGAAGGGGTAGACTGTTTTATTGAAGTAGGACCTGGTAAAGCTTTGAGTCATTTTACGCTTGCAGCGGGTGCCACAAATGAGTCTGTTATTTCTGGCATATCCGGCAAAGATATGGCCTCCCCCGACTTATTACACGCGATTGGTTGCTTCTGGAAAATAGGCGGTGACTTTAATACTGAAATGCTATATAGCAAAACCGCTCAGTCTATAGATTTACCGTTGTACCCATTTAAACAAGATAAGGTTTGGCTATCACCTCAAAAAATCAAAAGCCCTACTCTTTCGAACGATTCTTTTGAAAAACCAAAGACCTATCAGACCATTTGGCAAAGTCGTCGTATTATTGAAACGAAAAAAGAAATACAGGACAATACCTGGTTATTTCTTGCCGACAATCAACAATTTGCTCATTTGCTGGCGGAAAAATTATGTCCAGACGCTGAACATATCGCCATTATGCCTTTCCACCAAATAGCATCAGAGAATGGACAGATCACGGATAAGTCAGTAAATGCTTTTTGGCTTGAATCAGTCGCGCCTTTATTAAAGCAAGGGTTAAAACAAGGCAAACCCTGCCAGATAATCAATTGTTGGCCGCTAGACTATTCTGAATTTTCCAGTAACAGAGGCAGCCTTTTTGATGTAATCGGCTACTTCGGTAAAATTCTAAGTTCAGAACTGTACCAGCTACCTATAACACTCACCACATTAACAGACAGAGCAGTAAGCATTTCCGATACTGGATGTCATAATCCAATTCAATCGCTGGCACACTCGATGCCAATAGTGATGCAACAAGAAATAAGCGGATTTGTTGGTCAAGTTATTGATATTGACCTCACTACTCCTGTCGCTACGACTTTGCAATCGTTAAGCTCAGAATTATCCAGGAATGAGCGCATGCCAATTCGGGCGCTTAGGAATCATCTTTGCTGGCAGCCAAGATTCGTTGAGATCCTACAAAATGATCATGATGAACATAAAAGTTGGATTAACACCACTGGACATTATTTAATTACCGGTGGTTTAGGCCAGATAGGATTAACACTTTCCCATTGGCTAGCTGAAAAATCCATTAAAGCGCTAACCCTGGTCACACGGTCACCAATTCCTGAACAAAGCCAATGGCAAATATTAGTGAGCCAAGATAGAACCGATAAAACCTTAAAAGCCAAGCTAAAACAACTGCTAGAGATTGAGAAAAAAGTTGAGCGGTTAACTGTTTTAGATACTGCATGGCACTCTGAACAAATGGTATGCGACAGCATCAATCAGGCTGAACGAATAAATGATCCCATTACTGGTATTTTTCATTGTGCGGCTCATTTTGATCAGCATACATTGCAACCTATAAAGCAATTTAATGTTCAGAATGCAGAGCGACAATTCAAGACTAAAGTCGATGTAAGTTATGCGCTGCACAAGATAATCGAAGAGAAAAGTATTGATTTTGTAGTATTAATGTCCAGTCTGTCGGCCATTTTAGCAGGACCTGGTCATTGCATTTATTCTGCAGCAAATAAATACCTTGATGCACTGGCGAGCCAATCAACCTCAAGTCAAACACAATGGTTGTCAATTGCATGGGACGGTTGGAATGTATCAGCTAAACCAGGACAAGGAAGTATCACAGCACATGATGCACCAATGCTATTCGATTCACTTTTCCGAAATCATGGAAACTCAAATCTCGCCGTAGCTTGCCAAGCGTTAGAACTTCGTTTTGACAACTGGGTAAGGCAAGTGCAGCACCAAATTGAACCATCCCCTGATGCCAAAACTCAGGCAGTTGAAAAATCCGATATTCCTCACATTTTAGAAAAGTGCTGGCAAGATATTATTGGTGTGGAAAAATGCTCAGCAGATGCCAACTTCTTCGCATTGGGAGGAGATTCCCTGGCAGCTGTGCGCCTATCCGGACTGTTACAACAAAGAATGAATATCAACATCACAGCTGCGGACCTGTTTGCCCATTCAAATTTTCAGGATATGGTGAAATTGTTAGCTTCTCACGAACAGAAAATATCAGATTCACTGCTTGTACCACTCAGAGAGGGAGAAGGAGAACCCATACTGCTCATTCATCCAGGTGGCGGAGGCATAACGGTTTACCAGCCTTTACTGGAACTTCTTGATTTAAACAACCCTTTTTATGGTGTTCGCGCTCGCGGGATTGATGCTGATTTAGAACCCTCTTTATTCACTGATATGAGCCAGCTTGCTCATGAGTATGCCAGTGAAATAGCAACCAAATTTAAAGGTTCTTCGATAATACTTGTGGGGTATTGTTTCGGAGGATTGATAGCCAATGAATTGGCACAAGAGTTTGAAAAGCTTCAAGTTTCTGTCAGTAAAGTAATACTACTTGATTCAACACACCCTGCAATAAGACCCTTAATTGAAGATTCTTTTGCAGTGCATCTTAGTGAAATGTTTGGTGATTTACCTGATGTAAATAGCACTATTTTAGCTTCATTCGATGAAGCAGGAATGATTAATTATATTGCAAAGCAAGCCAAAAAGAGCAGTAAGTTTCCTGAGGAAGTCACGCAACAACAGGCTGAAAATTACATCAGGCTGGCAGAGAATCATTTAATGCTCGAACTGACTTACAGACCAGAGGCTGCTGCTACAATGGTTCTTTTGCGCGCCGAAGATGAAACCAGCTTCAAAGATCAATCTGACACATTAGGTTGGTCCAACGTACCAATCTTCGACGTTCCTGGCGATCATAAAACGATGATCAAAACACCTCATCTCGCCATACTGGCACAACAAATTACGGATTTAATAAAGTCCTCGGATCAATAAGGGAAATAACATTACAAATTCGACTTACATACTGAAAACGATTAACGGACAAAATTTTTTGCATCTCCTGATTGTCCGTTTGACATCTCAATTTATCTTCAAAATTACAGACTTTAGCATTACGATTTGGATCTATCAACAAACGGATTCGCTTCCGTTGTTCGGGTTATTGAGCTTGTCCAACAAACGGTTCAGATTGTGGTTCGTTTAACTCACACAATCTAACCTTATCCGTTAGATATTATTTAACATCTAAACTTTCCATTATTCACACATCCATCTCAATCAACTTGATTTAAATAGTTTATTGACACACTAATCTTCAAAACCATTCTGATAAATCAAGTCTGATTGTGAATTACCATGAGGCCAGAATCCTCCTTCCAGTTTAAAAGTGTCATTCTCAGAAGTGTGAGCATCTGCTTGACCAATTGTTCCATTTAAGGAGAAGTTTCCACCAACAGAAAGACCACCACCATTACCTATTGTGTGTGTTTTGATTTCAAAGTTTCCACCACTTGATTGTGCCATTAGTAGGCTAGGTATATGAACTATTAAATTCAATAAAATAGTAATTAGTAATATTTTACTGACAGTTTTATTTGATCTCACAGGATCAGCTCTTTTGGTGAGGATACTTCTAATCGAGCTTCTAATTCATCAAATCGTTTCATTAAGGTTTTAATTTCAGCTTCTTGCTTTGCATTTTGTAAAGATAACTCCTTTACTGCTTCAATTAAAGGTGCGACAAGTTTTTGATAACGTACAAATTTATAGCCACGAGAGTCGGTTCCAACTAATTCTGGGAAAACAGCTTCCACATCTTGTGCCAAAACACCAATTTGAGGCCCAGCATAAACCTTTGACTCACGCACATTATCACGCCAGTCATAGCTGACTCCACGCAGGTGCTCAATTTTGCTTAAGGCACTGTTAAGTAAGTGAATATTTTGTTTGAGTTTCATATCTGATGAGCAACCTGTACAGGAGCCTCCGACAATAAGATCACCAGTAATTCTAACATCGCCGGCTACACCAACGATCATCGCCAATGAAAGGAGCATCTCCAAAATCTATAGCTACGCTAAATATTCCATCAATTACAGCAATATCATCTAATAATACTGTTAGGCCAATTTGTGATCCTAAGGTTATAGCGTCATACAATTGAAATTGAAAGTCATAACTACCATTAGCTCCGACTCCAGAGTCATTGAGGTTGCCTTGGTATGTGAATGCAGTGGTTAGTGGTGCTCCATTGGTTTGAATAGAAATCATTAAAATGATAATGATCAATAATAGTACTCTTATGTTGGGCATAGTAGATTTCCTGAATAAATTGCTATTACTAGTTGAATTTTTTAGCTTAATAAAAAATATGATGGAAGTGGTAAAAATAGAAAAATGAAATAATTATTTGATTAATACACCGGTTTATTATAGCTAAATATCAATAATATGCATAATTGTCATTGGATAATAGACCCCAGTTTTTCCGCAGTAGATTATTATTTTTCGACCAAGCCTATTTAGTTTGAAATTTTATAAAAATCTTTTGAGTTTGTTTAATTAATTCAATTAACTTTAGCATTAATTACATTGATAACAGTTTGCAAATCTTCCTCAAACCCTTTAACTTGGTATGCTATTCGTCCCTGTTTATCAAGTACTGTAATCATATTAGAATGTGCAATATCATCATTTTCATTATTCATCGGTTTATACCGAACGCCAACTAATGCTGCAAGTTCCAGTACCTGGTCAGGATCTCCATTATAAAAACTCCAATGTTTTTCATCCAGGTTATGCTTTTGGGCAAATAGTTTTAATTGTTCAGGTGTATCTCTTTTGGGATCTAATGAAAACAAAGAAAAATGTACCGAGTTTATAGCATCATCAGGAATATTTTTGGCAATTGCTTTTAAGCGAGATATTATAATGGGGCAACTATGTTCGCAGTAAGTATAAACAAATGCAATAACTTGCACTTGACCGCTTAACTTCTCAATTTGTACAGATACTTTATTTTGATTTAGCCACGTTGATTCTATGTTATAAATTGAATCATCAGGTAGACTTTCTGCAAAACTTGCAACAGAGTATAAGAACATGAGAATTGATATTGTAATGAATTTCATATTTATTTCCTTTTTTTCTCTTCTAAAGAAAGGTCTTTAGCACAACGAAACCCTAAGGACTCCATAGTATAATTGGCTTCATAACTACTTCTTAAGGCATATCTCATAAAAGCAGCATAATCACCTGGGTCGACAGATGATGCAGCACCAGCGCCACAAAATAGTGCTTTTTCAAGCTGAGAGTCACCTCGTGATTCACCCGTGACCAATGATGTATTAAAATCATTGACTAACTCCCAAACAACACCATGCATACCATGAATGCCCCAGTAGTTAACTGGTGTTTGTTGAATATTTGGGAGCTCAGCAGAAGCTGGTTTGGCGTACCAGTCAAGAATCTTTTGTTTGTAGCCAGGTTCATCTTTACCATTGGCCTGTGTTTCACTTGCCGCAGCAACATATTCCCATTCCGCAGTAGTCGGTAAGCGTTTATTTAAAGATTTACAATAAGCTCTTGCAGCAAACCAAGAAACATTGATAACGGGTTGTTCTGCTTTAATTGAAATTCCACCTACCTCTAAATGTTTAAGGTAATTCACATCATTAAAAATAGATTTGCTTGTTTTTTTTTGCCATTTAGGATGGCTATTAATAAATTTATTAAATTCATTGTTGGACACTAAATAGCTATCTAAATAAAATGCATTAACAGGAATGTTCTTTACTCCATCTTCAGCTTTAAATAAAGGTGAGTAGGTTCCATTTGGTATCAAAACCATTTCTTTATATTCAGTTGCAACTAGCAGAGAACTAGTAAAAAACATGCAAGCAGTTATCATCACAAGCATGTTTAATCTATATGTTGCCTTAATGTTGACTTCTGGCTTCAGAAACTTCAATAGCATCAATTTTACCGCCGTTGTTGTTCCAGCTGTTAAGGATATAAGTTAATACGTTCGCCATTTTTTCATCAGATAAATTTACTGCAGGCATAACACCATCATAATCTTTACCGTTAACGGTTATTTTTCCAGATAAACCATTAAGAATGACCCCAATTGAGCGTTTGGGATTTGATAGTAAATAATCTGAACCTGCAAGCTGTGGAAATGCATTTGGAATTCCTTGGCCATTGGCCTGATGGCATGCTTGGCAATTTTGCTCATAGACCCTTTTTCCAAATAAAATTTGTTCTTCTTTAGTCTTTGCTTTAGGAGCTGCTCTAGCAGTATTTGATAGGCTTTGTATACCACCACCTTCTGGAAGGTAGACTGTGTCTTTTTGTTTTCCAGAATAAATATCTAGTTCTGGCTTACCATTCACTTTTAGCATGCCTAATGCACCTTTATTAAAAGCTCGAAATATTGAATGATCAACTATTATGAATGTACCCGGCACATCAACTTTAAATTCAACAATTGTAGAGCCACCTGCAGGCACCATTGTGGTTTGAATGTTGTGATTGATCAAATCGCCACCTTCAACATAAACATTATCGAATATCTCGCCAATAATATGAAAGGATGAGACTAAGTTTGGCCCGCCATTTCCAACAAACATTCGAACGGTTTCTCCAACATTAGCAACGACTGCATTTTCACCAGTCATAGCACCTACTGAACCATTAAAAACGACATAATCAGGTATTTCAGTGAGAGCTTTTGCCATATCGAATGATTGTAAGCCCTCCTCCCCATAAGCACCTTTAGTATAAAACTCACTTTGCATGACATAGAATTCTTTATCTACTTTAGGTAATCCCTCTTCAGGTTCAACCAAAATCAAACCGTACATTCCGTTAGCAATATGCATTCCTACAGGTGCTGTCGCACAATGATAAACATATAAGCCAGGATTTAGTGCTTTGAAAGTAAATTGAGAAGTATGTCCAGGTGCAGTAAAAGAAGATGTTGCTCCTCCTCCTGGGCCTGTAACAGCATGTAAATCAATGTTATGAGGCATTTTACTACTTGGATGATTATCTAAGTAAAATTCTACAACATCTCCAGAACGGACACGGATAAAACTCCCTGGGACTGTTCCTCCAAATGTCCAGAAAGTATAATCAACACCATCAGATAGTTGACCTATTAATTCCACAGTTTCTAATCTAACGACTACTTTCGCAGGATAATCACGGGTTATAGGAGATGGAACTTGTGGAGCTGATGTTAATGTGGCTAGAATGACAGGTAATGCTTTATCAGCAGCAAATGAGACTGTTGATAAAAACAACAATAAGACAATACTGATATAATGTTTAATGGAAGTCATGAAATATTACTCCTTAACTATTGATTTTATGGAAAAATACATTATTTTCAATTGAGCATTGTACTATTATAATTACTGTAAAACAAATTTTTGGTTTACTATTGTTTAATTTATAGTAGTATAAGTTAGCCTTGTCAAAAATATAAACTGTTAAAAAATATTTTAAATATAATTAACGAAACAACCTTAATTAAATAACATAATCTTAAAAAACCTTTTCTTAATCCTCAATGCATGCCAGATATAAAATATGCCAACACAATAGCTAATAACTTTTAATCAACTAAGGGATGATATAATTAATTATATTCTTTTACATTAGAAAAAGAAATACATACAAAATATTCATATATTTCTCGTTCTTTCAACGACATATTTAGAATCGATGTCATCAACCACCATACAACCTAATAGCTGTGCTGTATTAGATAATTCTTTAATCAATTTTTCTATTAAGTAATCAACACCCTGTTTTCCACCTGAAGCTAAAGCGTATAAAAAGGGTCTTCCTAAGAACACAAAATCGGCTCCACTAGCGAGACTACTAACAATATCGCCACCTGAACGTATACCAGAATCAAAAACCAGATAGTCTTTATTAAACAGAGACTTATCTAGCTCAGATAAAACAGATACAGCAGAAGGGACTTTGTCCAATTGCCGGCCTCCATGATTTGATACTATAATAGCATCAACCCCTAATTTTTGTGCTTTAATTGCATCTTGTTGCGAAAGTATCCCTTTTAAAATTAATTTTCCTGACCATTTATCCCGAATTGTTTTTATCGTCTGCCAACTCATCTTGCCACCGACTTGTTGAGACATGATATGACTGAAATTACTTGCCTCTTCAAGTTCAGGCAGCCCCTCAAAATTTGGAAACCCTATTTTTTTTCGCTAAAAGCTGTTTTAATAACCAATGTGGATTGCACAACATGTCAGATAAATTTGTAAATGAGGGCTTAAATGGGATAGTTAATTGATTTTTCAAATCTCTTAGGCGAATACCAGGAACGGCAGTATCAACTGTTACCACTAAAACAGGACAATTATTATTTTTTGCACTCTGAATTAGTCTATCCATGATTTGTGTTTCTTTCGGAATATATAATTGAAACCATGGTGGATAGCCAGTAGTTTTAACGACTTCATCAATAGAAACATTTGCTGCGGCACTTAAAATAAAAGGTATGTTATGACGCAATGCGCAATCCGCTAATACCAATTCAGCTTTAGGATATACAGCAGATGCAAGTCCAATTGGTGCTATTCCGAAAGGTAAGCTGTATGGTTGTCCAAAAATTGATTTATTAGGATTAAATACTCCTGCTGAATCAGGAATAAAGGGCCTAAGAGATATCGCATCTAAATCTGAAATATTTTTTTTCAATGCTCTTTCGTTTCCTGCTCCTCCACTAATAAAGTCAAAAATAAATTTTGGGAGTT
>JAESTH010000237.1 GCA_016763695.1 Alcanivoracaceae bacterium | reverse complement strand
TTTCTTCTTTCATTAATATTTTTTCAATGGACTCTTGATTTTTAAGCAACTCAGGATAAGCATCACCCATCACCTCAACTAATGGTGCCAATACCTTATAAAAGAATGTCTCACTTGCGCCTAACTTATAACCATGACGAATGGCTCGACGAATGATTCTTCTCAATACATATCCCCGACCTTCATTACTGGGCTGAATACCATCACTAATCAGAAATGCACAGGTTCGAATATGATCTGCAATAACTTTTAAGGAAGGACTGCTACTTTTTTGCAACGACAGTAATTTCACTGTATGTTTAATGATCTTCTGAAACAAATCTATCTCATAGTTGTTGTGCTGCCCCTGAAGAATGGATGTTATTCTTTCCAATCCCATACCAGTATCAACACATGGCTTAGGCAGTGGTAACAATTCTCCATCGGCCTGTTTATCAAATTGCATAAATACTAAATTCCAAATTTCTATAAATCTGTCACCATCTTCATCAATCGTACCAGGAGGACCTCCAGCTATCTCTTCACCATGATCGTAAAATATTTCGGAACAGGGGCCACAAGGCCCCGTATCACCCATTTGCCAAAAATTATCTTTGGCACCTATTCTTAATACTTTGTCAGCTGCTACTCCCATCTTTTCTATCCAGATTTTTTCAGCTTCGACGTCTTCTTCAAATACCGTAACCAACAGTTTTTCTTTGGGAATTTTCAATTCTTTTGTTAAAAAATCCCAGGCATATTGAATCGCCTCTTCTTTAAAGTAATCACCGAAACTAAAGTTACCCAACATCTCAAAAAAAGTATGGTGTCTCGCAGTGTAACCAACTTGATCTAGGTCATTGTGCTTACCCCCTGCTCTGACACATCTTTGTGATGTAACAGCCCTGGTATATTTGCGTTTCTCAGCGCCCAAAAAGATATCTTTAAACTGCACCATACCTGCATTAACAAATAACAGAGTTGGATCATCATGCGGAATCAGAGAACTACTGGCAACAGTCGTGTGCTCTCGAGAGTTAAAGTATTCAATAAATTTTTTTCGGATTTGTGCTGTACTATACATATGCTGATGCTAAAAAATTAAATTATCTGGATTTTAATTTTTCAAAGCACAATGTACAACTTTATTGATTATTAAAAAGCAAAAAGCCTCATTCATATAGAGTGTTTCATTTCTTTGGCAATTTCTAATAAAATTCTGTCAAATAATGGAACGGTTTCTAACTCGCTGCAAGTCTTATCTCGAAAAGCCTCTGCAAGTTCACTCACCGACTTATCAGCAAGCCTCACCCCATTAGAGTTAACCAGCAAATATCGCCCTGTAATCGGACTAATCCATGATATCTTCGCCCTAAATAACTTGCCAGTTTTTTTTGTAAATTCCAACCACGTCCCAACTTTCAGGGTGCTGGCTTTTTTATCAAAATAATCAGTTTTTCGATCCTTTTGAATCACTCTGAGCTGATCTGACTTTTCATTTTTGAAATAAAGAACAACCTGATGATGCTGTTTTTCAAATGTAACATTTTCAATTTCATGCATTTGTCCTTCCAGACCATGTAACTTAACCAAAAAACTAACCAATTCATTGTTCTTGTCACTCAAGTCCTTTGAATTATACGCAACCAAATCCAAACCCTCTATAAACTGAATTGATATTTTTTTGATATCATTGATACCTATATAGTTATCTTGCACAGAGCGAGAGCAATTAAGCAACATATCAATGAAAGCCACTTTTGACTGGCAGGCCTGAGACTCCTCAGGATGCCTTAAGTGCTCTAATATCAGTACATTATTCCACGTATTCAACAACAAATCTCTAATAAATATAGGCATATATTTATCATGCATTTTTTCATCCAGAATCTCCAACACTCTATATTTAACCTGAGTGATTTTTTCTAAACCTATGGCCTTCTCTTTTATCCTTTTTTGAATAAGCTTAAATCTTTTTTTCATTTTATCTATAAACTGATTCAATTCATTTAACAGGTTTTCATAAAGTGTTGAATCATATGCAGATTGCAACAGTATTACTGCTATTATTTCTTCCAGTTTTATCACGTATTTGTTACTGCTGTTTAACTCATCGCTAAAACCATCAGGCACATATGATACCTGATTCAATAAAAGTCTTATCGGGTGAGTCTTGTTTTTAAACATACCTTTATCCTGCAAAGCAATTTTTAAAATAGGAATTTGTAAACGAAGTAAAAGCTTCTTTAAGATATGAGGAATACTATTATCATTGGCGATATATTTAAAAAATAGAGTCAACAAATCAATGGTATCCGAATCACTTTGACTCAACCGCATTTTCGCAACTTTTTTATTTAACCTGACTACTCCCAAACTCAAAAGTCTTTTAATTTCCTTAAAGCTGGGAGCATAACTTTCATCCTGTTGGTTTTTTTTGATTATTTGTTTTTGTATAACATTCAATGTCTGAACAAGTAAGTCTTTGCGAATATATGACTGAATGGATCGGTTGCTACCTTTAAGTTCTGAATGCCTATGGAACAATTGAGCAATGACCTCATATGTGGAATCGAGTATGCCATTTTGTTCTGGATCTTCATTTAAATGATCAATATCTATGGCTTTGTGCCCTGTTTTTTTAATTATCCTCGTATATATTGAGTTTAATTTAAGCAAAACATTAATATCAAAAGTATTGTAAACAATCATTCTAATATCAGAACTCAAATCAATATTTTTAATACCATTAACTAGAGAATTCATCACAACAAATGGAGAAATAGGTATTTGGTTGAATGTTAAAGTTTTATCAACCGCTATTTCAGAAAATAAACCTGTAAGAATAGGCAAGTACTTTTCATTTGCATCTTTAGATTTATTAATTAACATCATAATAACAGCCACTTCATCATGTCCATGATCTTTATTATTTGAACTTTGATGATTATTAATATAGGTATTTTCATTTATAAAAAAATCATAATCTTCCTGTTCAAAATATTTGAAAGCTAAGTTAATAGAGGCAAAAAATTTATTCCCTATATCAGGCTGTTTATCTATAATTGACTTAATGACTACGTAGTTTAGTGATTGTTTATAATCAGTTTTGGCGTTTTGCTCAAAAACAAAAAGAATGGCCTTGAGTGAATCAAAAAAAGCATCCAACCGCAATTTGATGCATATTTCAAATTCATGACTAATTTGAAATAATGTCTCTGTTGAATTATTTTTATCATTTTTATCGTTTTTTTGTGGTCTATTTATCATATATGCCTATCTTAATGCCGACCCGAGAACAGAAAATCTGCTACGATTATTATTACAGGAAAGCTCATGCGTGGGAATTTTGTAACTAAAGTCTAAAGAGTATAACAAATAACTTTACCCTGACCCAAATATTTCATACAAGAATGGAATTTAGCGAAAAAATGGCAAAATAGATTGGGTAAAATCACTTCATGCCTAGTTTTATTCATTGGCTTAAAGCGATTTTACCCAAGCTATGAAGTCATTTTTCTCATAAATCCATTCAGGTACAAACTGCAACCATAACAGTTTATACCTAAGTATATGAAGTATAAAATAAATATAGCTATTTCACACAGATTGTATGAAATATTCGGCTAGGTCGAAACTAAATGATTTGTTTGTTATAACGCTTTTCTTGGTGGCACAAATAGGTTGCCAGCTATCAAACCAACTGCTAATGCAACAGCCACCAGCAATGCAGAAAATGCCGTTTGTACACCATCTAGTGTTTGGTGGTCTAACATAGCCTCAAGTGATTTAAAACCAATACTCCCAGGAACCAATAGCATCACGCCAGGAATATGCATAATGGAAGAAGGCTTCTTGGTAATCAAAGCAAATATATTACCAGCAATGGATATAGCTAGTACAGCTGCAAATGAAGTAAAAGGTGACTGTAACCAGACCCCCGCTAATCGCGAACCCATTATTGCAATAAACGCAGTTAATAATATCCAAATAAAATCACTGGGTCTGGCTTTAAACAATACTGTAAAGGCTGAACTAATGGTCAAGATAGAAAGATACACAAACCATTGTGGCACAGGGGGTAATTTATGAATTTCAACCTCGTCATAAATTCCCAGTGCCAGTAAAAATCCCAGAGCCAGGCCAAATGACAGCAATAAAAAAGTTGTAACCGCACCTGCCATCCTTGCACTTCCAGAAACCAGATGCCCGGTAGACAATTCCCGAATAGCAGTGGTAATACCTAAACCAGGCACTAAAATAATCAAGCCCGACAAGGATACAATAAAATGATCAATACTTTGACTGAAATAGCTGATACTCATGACTGTAAAACCAACAACAGTTGCAGATATAGGTGTAAACAGCAGTGACAAATGATCATGCTTTGAACTAAATACAATGATCAATGCTGTTAACCACCCCAGACAAAGAGAAACCAGTACATCTATCCAACTACCCTGAAACAGCCCCGCCAAACTGGCAGATGCCAAGCCAATTGAAAATATAGTTATAGGCGTTTTATAACGAGGTTTTGCCTGATTGATATTTTTAATTTCATTATAGGCATCATTGATATCCAATTCATCATTTTCCAAACGGGTAATAACATCGCTCAAATCGCTGATTTTTTCTAAATCAACATCGTGTGGTGTGGTACGAACCATATAGGTACGCTGAATTTCTTCATCTCCCAAAGTGGCAAACAAAGCTGTTGGCATGGAGAAAAAACTACCTTCCATATTAAATTTATCCAGCAATACTTGCATGGAGGACTCCAACCTATGTGCAGGTGCTCCCGCTTCAGATATGGCTTTACCCATACGCAATAATAGTTTGGCCTGAGTTCGCCTTGTCTCTCTGCTTAATCTTGTCATATTAAATCACCTCAATTATGATCTTGAGTAGCGTAGCAAACGATAAAACAATAGCACAAATGCAATGACAATGTAGATTAAAGGTTCTAATAAATCAGATTTAACCAGCCATATAAAATGCAAGCAGGCCAAAATAGTGATTATATAGATACTTTTATGTAAAGTTTTCCATTTCCTCCCCAGTTTTCTGATCATCCTTTTATTTGATGTCACGGCCATTGGCAGCAACAACAGCCAGGCAATAAAACCAACAGTAATATAAGGCCTCTTGATAATATCTTCAAATAAATGCCCAAACCTAAAACCCAGATCCAGCCCAACATAGATAAGTAGGTGTAAACTGACATAAAAGAATACAAACAAGCCAATCATCCGGCGAATTTTTAAAAAGACCACTTGGTTAAATATATTTCTTAATGGCGTCATTGCCATGGTAAGCAATAATATTCTTAAAGACCAGATGCCAGTATAATGAAGCACATATTCGATAGGATCAGCACTTAACTCATCATTAACACCATAATAAATCAATAGAAACAACGGCAATAACATAAGGATAAAGACAATTATTTTTAATACTTTCATTTAACCATTACTTACAGAGATAAATTTTGAATTTTACTTGAGAAACATCACAAGCTCATCACAAATGTCAAATTTATGATAAAATTCCGCTTCTTTTTAAATTTGTACAGTCAAAAACATGTTGTTTCCACATTCTCAGCAATTAGAATCACAAAAATCACACCAGTTCAAAGGCGTAAAAGGACTGGCATTACCACTGTTACTTGCTGAAATAGTTAATCAAAATGATGGCTTAAATCTGGTCTTGACCGAATCAGCACACCAGAGCATTGTTTTAGAAGAGGAGCTACAATTGTGCGCACCAGAATTGAAAAATATAATATTTCATTTTCCTGCCTGGGACACCCTGCCCTATGATGTATTTTCACCCAATCCTGAGATTATTTCGGAAAGGTTGGCCTTCTTGTTTAAGATTAGTCAAGATATAAAAAATGGTATTTTGATTATTCCTGTTAACAATCTTATGCAACGCTTAAGCACAAAATCATTTATTAAGGGACGTTCATTATTTTTAGCCATTGGCTCACCTTTTGATATACCAAAAAAACGCTTGTCATTTGAGAATAACGGCTACCATTGTGTTACCGAAGTGCGAGAACCTGGTGAGTTTGCGGTACGTGGTGGAGTCATTGATATTTTTCCCACAGGTTCAAATGAAGCCTATCGTATTGAGCTATTTGATCAAGAAATTGAATCTATTCGCATTTTTAATACCGAAACGCAGCGTTCAATAAAGCCAATCAAAGACATTCATATATTACCCGCTAATGAATTTCCATTTGATGAAGCAGGAAGAATGCGCTTCTTACAGACATTTCGTGAAGATTTTGATGTAGACACGCATAAAATGCTCAATATATCAAGATATTCGCAAGTTGGTACAGTTTTCAGGTATTGAACATTACTTACCCATGTTTTTTACCGAAACCGCCACATTGTTTGACTATTTACCAACAAACACACGCATGATTCACACTGGAAAAACTTTAGCCATATTAAAAACTTGGGATAAACAAGTTAATGCAAGATACCAGGAAAGAAGACACGACATTCAAAGACCCGTCATCAAACCAGAAGATTTATATTTAAGCCCGCTTGAAGTTAATGAAACACTGACAAAATACCCCACTATTCTATTAAACCAAAATTTGAAAGCACTGGATTTTCATACCCAATTGCCCAATAGATTTAACCCGGAAATACATGATAACCAAGTTAAATGGCTGAAAAACCAAACCAGTCATGGTAAAAGAATACTGATCGCCGCCGACTCTTTGGGACGAGTTGATGTTATCAAGAGATTGTTTTTAAAGGAACAGTTAGTTATAAAAGAGAGTAAAAGTATTGCCGCTTTTATTCAGACAAACGAACAGCTGGCTATTACCATTGCACCAATTGAAAATGGCTGTAATTTTCAACAACACAATCTTATAATCCTTGATGAAAGCTGTTTATTCGGAACCCGCGCTAATAGAGCCCGCAAGAAAAAACGTTTCAAAGCTAACCCAGATGAAATCATCAGCAATCTCAGTGAGTTACATATTGGTTCGGCTATTGTCCATATTGATCATGGTGTTGGCAGATACCGAGGGCTAGAAACCCATCATTTTGAAGGCGAAGCCGAATTTTTAGTATTAGAATATTTTGGCGGCGATAAACTATTTGTACCCGTATCATCCCTACACCTGGTATCACGCTACACAGGCTCTTCATCCGAAAAGGCACCATGGCATAAACTCGGTGGCGACAGATGGCAGAAAATTCGCGAAAAAGCTGCCAAAAAAATAAAGGATGTGGCCGCCGAATTATTACAATTATATGCTATCAGGGAATCTCGTGGTGGCAAGCGTGTCAGCGTCAATGAAAATGAGTATTTACAATTTTGCCAGGGTTTTCCATTTGGAGAAACCGATGATCAGCTAACCACTATTGAAGCGGTAATTGAAGACTTAAAAAGCCCAAAATCAATGGACCGGGTTGTCTGTGGAGATGTTGGTTTTGGTAAAACAGAAGTGGCACTTCGGGCAGCATTTGTCACTGCTAATGATACCAAACAGGTAGCAATACTAGTACCCACCACTTTACTTGCACAACAACATTTTGATAACTTTTTAGATCGATTTGCGCCGTTCCCAATTCGGGTAGAGGTATTATCACGATTTGTAAAAAAATCTGAGCAAACCAAGATACTAGAAGGAGTAACAGATGGTACAGTTGATATTGTTATTGGCACTCACAAGTTGTTACAAAAAGACATTAAATTCAAAAATTTAGGGCTGATTGTTATAGACGAAGAACACCGCTTTGGGGTCAGGCAAAAAGAACGATTGAAAAAGCTGCGGGCCGAAGTCGATATACTGACATTAACAGCCACCCCAATCCCCAGAACCTTAAATACAGCACTATCAGGCTTACGTGATTTATCCATAATAGCCACACCTCCGAAAGCACGGCTATCAGTTAAAACTCAAGTCATAGAATGGGATAATGCCATCATAAAAGAAGCCTGTCAACGTGAAATTCAGCGTGGTGGACAAGTATACTTTTTGCACAATGATGTCAAAACTATTGAACAAATGGCTGAAACCGTACAAAAACTGGTACCACAAGCACGTGTCAGGGTAGCGCATGGGCAAATGCACGAAAGTGAACTGCAACACACCATGCTAGATTTTCATAAAATGCGTTTCAATATTTTGGTCTGTTCAACTATTATCGAAAATGGTATAGATATTCCAACCGCCAACACCATTATCATGAATCGTGCCGATAAACTTGGATTAGCACAAATGCACCAGTTACGTGGTCGTGTTGGTCGTTCACACCATAAAGCGTTCGCCTATATGTTAATCCCTGGGTTAAAGGCTATCAGCAAAGATGCAGCTAAAAGATTAGAGGCTATTGTGTCACTGGAGGATTTAGGTTCAGGTTTTACTCTGGCTACCCATGATTTAGAAATTCGTGGTGCTGGAGAATTATTGGGGGATGAGCAAAGTGGTCAAATTCAGGCCATTGGTTTTAGCCTTTATTGCGAATTGTTAGAACGTGCTGTTGAAGCACTAAATGATGGTGAAGAGCCCCAATTAGATGATTTGAGTATTCATGAAACCGAGATAGAACTCAATATCCCATCACTGTTACCAGATGAATTTATTCATGATGTTTATTTGCGCCTCACCTTCTATAAAAGGCTCAGCCAATGTGGTTCAATCGAAGATGTGAATGACCTGCGCGTTGAATTAATAGATCGATTTGGCCTACTACCTGATCAAGCTAAAAATCTATTTGAAATCAAAATATTGCAGCTAAAATCGAAAGCATTTGATATCAAAAGCATTCAGTTAAACCAATATGGTGGTACCGTTAAATTTGATACAAAAAGTGATGATATGCTGAGAAAGTTAATCACACTGATTCAAAGCAAACACTTGCAATATAAGCCCATGCCCAATAATGCCATTAGAATTTTGGGTGATTTTCTTTATGCTGAGCAAAGGTTTGATGTTATTGAATTGTTATTTGCGGATTTGGCATAAGTCTTCTTGTTACTATGTGCTTACAGAGGTATATGCATCTCCATCCCATCTGACCATAGTTATGAATATACCCCTACAATAATAGTGACTCATCAATAGCATGAAATCTGTTAGCCGCAGCTATCAATGAATTTGCCGTCAATGACTTAACACCATAAACCTCGGTTGTTACACCATAGGATGACTTGATTTTTTCAAGTAATATTGAAAAGTCGCCATCTCCAGAAAGCAGGATAACTTTATCTACTTCTGGAGCTATCTCCATTACATCAATAGTAATTCCCACATCCCAATCACCTTTAGCTGAGCCATCCGCCCTTTGAATAATAGGTTTCAGTTTAACCTCAAATCCTATATGCCCAAGTGCTTTCTGAAATTTATGCTGTTTATCATCGACCCGATGAATCGCGTAAGCAAAAGCTGAAACAATATCACCTTGTGTATTTATTTTTTGCCATAATTTTCGATAATTAAACTGCCGCTTGTATAAATCTCTGGTTGTGTAGTAAATATTTTGCACATCTACAAAAATTGCAATTTTCATTGAGTATACATTGTCCTATTGTGTTTTATTAAAATCATCAAGATATTCTTCTAACAGTTTTCCTGCAACATTGATTAAATCATGATCTGTGATAATTCCCACAAGCTTACCCTTGTCAACCACAGGTAAACAGCCCAATTTACTTTCACGCATCAGTCTTATGGCATCAACTGTTAACATTTCTGGTGCTGCTGTTATGGGATTTAATTTCATGACATCCTTCACTGCCGATGGGTCATCAATACTAGGGCGCCCTCTTGCGACTTCTCTTAAAATGGCTCGGTGAGAAATCAAACCTACGATTTTTCCATCACCATCTTCAACAGGAACATGACGAACATGCTTCCAATCCATGATACTGGCAGCCAAATCCAACAAATCATCTGGTCTCACCGTAAATAACTCCTCTGTCATAAACTGCCCTAGACGTAAAAATGTTGCTCGCCAGTCTAGGTTATTGGATACTTGTGCTAATTTCCACTTATGCACAGGTTCATCGGTTTTTTGATTAACTATCATTTCAGATGTAATTGAACGCACTTTTTCATCAGGCAATATTTTATCATCCATTTCTGTAATAGATTTTATCGCCCACTTGGCACCTGTTTGTTTGGTAATCGAACGCTGCTCTATCACTCCGAGATATCTATCAATATCCTGAATATCCAGACCCTCCTGAATCAGCCCGTCCCGTGCAATGGGCAACAGTTCTTCAAGAATCAATTTTGATGCCGTTATGGTTTTATGATCTAACCAGTGAAATTTTGCTTCCAATCCAATTCGTGTGGCATTTAAAAAATTGTTTGCCACATCCGAAAATCTTAACACCTTCGTTATATCATCATATTTTGTCGACATACCAACCATCAAGCCAACAAAAAATGCCGTGTTTGCCACTTCATCAATAACACTGGGCCCTGATGGTAAGACCCTATTCTCTATTCGTAAATGTGGGACATTATCTACCACACCATAACAGGGCCTATTCCACCTGTAAACCGTACCATTATGTAGCATTAAAGCTTTTAGCTTGGGTGTAATTCCCTGTTCCAACATACCAACAGGATCTTCATCAAAGTCTGCAGTCAACACAACAGGGAAACGAGAGATATCTTCTTTAAAAATATCACAAATCGATTTTACCCACTCTTTACCAAAATAAACTCTGGGCAACATGCCCCTTTGTTGTAAGGTGTCTGAACGTGTGTCAACAGAATTTTGAAATACTGCTATGCGAGACTCATGCCACAATCTATTGTGGTGAATTAATCCAGAATTTACCGATACTGCCATAACAGGAGCCGTAATGGCCTGGGCAATATTGTATTTATGCACAAAATCATCGCTGCTTACTTGCATATGCACCTGAAAACTAGTATTTAATGCCTCTAGCATAAAACTGTCATGAGTCACTGACAACTCATCCATACCTCTGATATTTAACCTAAAATTTGAGCCTCTCAAGCCTTTTAACGTATCATTTAATTCATAATAACGATCAATGGGCACCATATTTTCAAGTGTTAAATCTAATTGTTTTAGTGTTGGCAAAATTCCTGCCAATACGATTTGTACTCCGTGTTTACCAGCAGTTCTTCTGGCAATTTGCAAAGTCTCATTGATCTCATTTTCTAATTTTCTTAAGCAATTTTTTTTCAGTTCGCGCGGGGTTAAATTTGCTTCCAGATTAAATTTGGCAATTTCAAAAGTAAATCGAGGGTCTTCGATATCAGCCATTATTTCTACCGATTTGCATGCGGGTGAAAAGTTTTTATCCACTAAAAACATTTCCTGCTCAGCACCAATTCTGGTTATACCTGATTCTATCAAGCCATCATCAATCATTATTTCCAAAGCATTTAAGTCATTCAAGACAGCCCGCATAAAAAGTCTACGCTTTTTCTCTGAATTTTCTCTCGAAATATTCATCTCACCCATAATTCTTTACCCTCTTACATTTTTTTAATTAAGTTTATAAACCCACGATAGTATGGCTGATAGCATCAACCAATTTATTATTACCAGTGGCACACCAACTTTAACAAAATCAGAAAACTTATACCCCCCAGCATTCATTACTAATAAATTTGTTTGATAAGCCATAGGTGTTGCATAACTCATGTTAGCACCAAATAATACTCCCAGTACAAATGGCTCAACAGGCATACCCAAAGTTTGTGCAATACTGACAGCAATTGGAGTACCAATCACAGCAGCCGCATTATTGGAAACAACATTGGTCAAAACTGCCATAGAAAGAATAAGAATCGCTAACACAATGCCTGGAGAAAACCCGGCTGTACTGGTCACAAATAAACTCGCCAAATAATCTGCCCCACCGGTTTGGATTAATGCAACACCCAATGCCAAGGAAGCAACAATTATAAATATTACTTGCGCACTTAAGGCGTTGGTTGCATCTTTCCAGCGAAGACAGCCAGTTACAATCAAGATCAAACAGCCAATGACAGAACTAACAACAATGGGCAATATTCCAAATGCAGCAAAGCCAACGATCAATCCCATCACGGCCAATGCCAATGGTGCTTTTTTTGTATGGGGCAACTCTTCACCACCATCAAGTACAAGTAGAGCACCAGATGCCTTAACATCACGTATGGCACCTTGTGAACCTTGTACTAATAGGACATCGCCTGCCCTTAACAGTAATTCATTGATCCCTTTGGACCGAGCTTGTGTTTCTTTACCATGAGAATGCACGGCTAATAAGGTTAGCCCATATTTTGTATTTAATCGGGCATCTGCAATCCTTACTCTGTCTAATGTGGAACCAGAGATCACTACCACTTCTGCAATTCTTTGGTCCCCTGCATTTAATGGATCGGTTTCATTGATCTCGTTTTTCCCTGTAAATAACTGACCATCCAGCTCCTGTTCATAGTCACGCAAATTATCAGAAGTGTCTTTAATAACTAATCTATCACCAGCTCTGATGATAACATCAGGCAAAGTTGCCATCGACAAAGTGCTTGAACGAATAATACGTTCAATATTGACATCATTACCAGCTTTTGTACGAACATTTGCCAGAGTCTCGCCATCTGCAAAGCCACCTTCATTTATCTCAATTTCTGCGGTAAACATTCTTGGAGAAGTGTCCTGTAACGGTGGTGACCTCTCAGGTAATATCATTGGTGCAATTAACCATAAATATAAAATGGCCACAACACTGGTAATTGCAACGGGCAGCACAAAGTCAAACATTCCAAATTCGGGCACTCCTAAATCTTCTGCCACTTTAACAACCAACAGATTGGTAGAAGTACCAATGGTAGTCGCCATACCTCCTAATAGTGTCGCCATTCCCATAGGCAACAATGTACCAGAGGGTGATTGACCTGTACGTAAAGAAACATTAACTAAAATTGGCAACAACAGCACAACGATAGGGGTATTATTGACGAATGCACTTAAAACCGCACCCGTTATTAGGGTTAATAACAAGCTAAATAACGGGCTGATACGCCATAATTTTGCCAGCAATCGACCAATGGGCTCCATTGCCCCAGTTCTTACCAGTGCCTGTCCTGCAACCATTAAAGCAGAGACGGCAATAAGTGCCTGATTACCGAAACCCATAAAAAATAATTTGGTGCTGAGAATACTACCATCAGGCAACTGATAAGGAAACAGTTCAAAGCCAAGAATGAGCGCACACAAAACAAATAAACTAGAGGTTTGAAGTGGGATTTTCTCTCTGGTAAATAGTATCAATGCCACCAGTGTAAGCAGTAATACAGCAATAGTATGTGGTTCAGGAGAACTCACTACAATAGTAGAATCAATCATTAATTTTTAATTTTTAATAGTCATTAAGAGTAAAGTCTATCACGAGTTAGCCCCTAATATAAAATTTTAATTTTCAAATGAGCAGAATTGTTTTAGAATAATACTTCAAAAATAATTTTGCAGGAGTAATAAGTGTCTAATTCAAAACCTTGGTTAAAATCATATCCGGCTGGTGTGCCAGAATTCATATCAGAATTATCATATGATTCTGTCGCAGAAATGCTTGAAAATGCCTGTGAAAAGAATAGCAACAGAACAGCATATGTAAACTTCGGGAAAAGTATTACCTATGGCCAATTAGATAAAATGAGTAAAAAATTAGCTGCATATTTGCAGTCAAAGCTCAATAAAGGTGATGCCGTAGCTATTATGCTACCCAATCTATTACAATACCCGATTGCCGTATTTGCTATTCTTAGAGCGGGTATGATTGTAACCAATACCAACCCTCTCTATACACCAAGAGAATTAAAACACCAATTGAATGACTCTTCTGCAAAAGCCATTATCGTCATAGAAAACTATGCCTGCACCCTGGCTGAAATTGTCAAAGAGTCTCCTATAGAGTTGGTCATTACTACCCAAATTGGTGATTTATTAGGAACCATTAAAGGTTCAGTAATGAATTTTATAATTAAGAAAGTTAAAAAAATGGTACCTGACTTTAAACTTGACAACACCATAAGCTTCAATCAGGTACTGAAGGCGGGTCAATCATTAACATTCACTGCAACAAAAAGCAGCCTAGATGATATTGCCTTTTTACAGTACACAGGTGGGACCACTGGTGTATCAAAAGGTGCCATGTTAACCAACAGAAACATGGTTTCTAATGTTGAGCAGGTCAGAGCATGGAATCATAACAGTTTACAAGAAGGCAAAGAAATAGTCATTACGGCTTTACCTCTCTACCATGTATTTGCACTCAATGCTAACTGTTTACTGTTTACAGAATACGGTGCGAAAAATATATTGATCACCAACCCAAGGGACATGCCAGGATTTGTCAAAGAACTTTCTCATCATAAATTTACCGCCATGACAGGGGTTAATACTTTATTTAATGGCTTACTCAATACACCAGGGTTTGCAGACTTAGACTTTAGTCGGTTCAGGTTCGCATTAGGTGGCGGCATGGCCGTCCAACGGGATACAGCCGCACGTTGGAAAGAAACAACAGGAGTCACACTAGTTGAGGCCTATGGATTAACCGAGACCTGTCCTGCTGCCTGTATGAACCCAACTGATTTAAAAGAATACAATGGTATGATTGGTTTACCCATATCATCAACTGAATGTGAAATTCGTGATGATGATGACAATGTGCTACCAGTTGGCGAACGTGGAGAATTGTGCATCAGAGGCCCACAGGTGATGAAAGGCTACCTTAACAGGCCAGAGGCTACAGCTGAAACTATTGACAAAAATGGCTGGTTGAAAACTGGAGATATTGCTACCATGAACAATGATGGTTTTTTCAAAATTGTTGATAGAAAAAAAGACATGATTTTGGTCTCAGGATTTAATGTATACCCAAATGAAATTGAGGATGCTGCCTGTTTACACCCAAATATCATTGAATGTGCTGCTATTGGCTTACCAGACCCCAAATCTGGAGAAATAGTCAAACTTTTTGTTGTTGTCAAAATAACCATGACGGTACAGGAAGTCAAAGATCACTGCCGTGAAAATTTAACTGGTTACAAAGTACCACGCCATGTTGAATTTAAAGAAGAATTACCAAAATCGAATGTAGGTAAAATACTCAGAAAAGATCTGAGACCAAACTAACAATACAAATGAAGTATAACTAAAATAACACCTCAAATAATATAATTAATAATATGAAAGCACTAGTGAAGAAGCATCCAAAACAAGGTATTTGGATGGAAGATGTAGCCATGCCTGAAGTTGGTCATAATGACGTACTTATCAAGGTAGAAATGACCGCAATTTGTGGTACCGATTTACACATTTATAATTGGGACGAATGGTCACAAAAAACCATCAAGACACCAATGACAATTGGCCACGAATTTGTCGGGGAAATTGTAGAACTTGGTGGAGAAGTCCAGGGTTATAACATAGGTCAACGCGTCAGTGCAGAAGGGCATATAACTTGTGGCGTTTGTCGAAATTGCCGAGCAGGCACCCAGCACTTATGCCCGAACACAATCGGAATAGGCGTAAACCGTGATGGCGCTTTTGCTGAATACATTTCAGTCCCAGCCAAAAATCTCTGGCCAATTCATGATGATATCCCTTCGGAACTGGCTGCTTTTTTTGACCCCTATGGCAATGCTACCCACTGTGCCCTCGCTTATGACGTGATTGGTGAAGATGTATTGATAACAGGTGCTGGCCCAATCGGTATTATAGCAGCAGGCATTTGTAAACACGTAGGTGCCAGAAATGTGGTTATTACTGATGTGAACGACTATCGACTTAAACTGGCAAAAAATATAGGCGCAGACAGAATTATCAATGTTACTCAGGAAAGACTGCGAGATGTTATGGATGAGATGAAAATAACTGGTTTTGATGTTGCTCTGGAAATGTCTGGTAACCCACATGCCTTCAACGACCTGCTTAAGTCTATGTATCACGGTGGAAAAATCGCCCTACTTGGCATCTTACCACGCTCCACTCAAATTGACTGGGATGACATTATATTTAAAGGTCTGGATATAAAAGGGATTTATGGCAGAAAAATGTATGAAACCTGGTATAAAATGACACAAATGTTAAGAACTGGCTTTGATCTATCCAAGGCGCACTCTCATACCATCGCCATTGATGATTTTCAACAGGGTTTTGATTTAATGCAATCAGGACAATGTGGAAAAGTTGTTTGTAAATGGTAAGCTATTAGTCCTGATTCCAATAACTTTTCATTGTACCAAGTGTAAATCCCTTTTATCGATCATCCTTAAAAAGGAAGTTTGATTAATCAAAAAAGCGGCTTATAAAAAGCCGCTTTTTCAATCTTAATAATTATTATTAATTAAGGTGTAGGTGCTTCAAATCCATCTGCGTAAATGAAATCAACAAATACTTCACAACCAATGACTTTAACATCATCAATATCCCAGCCTTGATGAGCAACACTGCTATCATTTGATTTTCTAAATCTAAACTGAACCGTTTGACCTGACAAGTTATCTATATCTACTATAGAGTTTAGGTATTCTTGCGGATCACCACACCAACCATCGCTACCAGTTAATGGTCCTCCATTAATAGGCCCATCATATGGATCTGAAAATAAAGCCGAATTTGCTACTTGGTTAAAACTTGTACCACCATCTGTAGATATTTCAAGTATTCCAGCATCCCAACAACCACCTGTTCTATCTTCCATTTCCTGTCTGTTCCAGAACTGTAATGTTAATGGTGACACACCTGTTGGCAATGTTATTTCTGGTGAAACCAATACTGTATCATTATTGGCTGCAAAAGGTGCACCGTGCATGGCCTGAACGCCAGAATGTGGATTGACTCCAGAAAGAGACCAGCCATCCTGACCAGTTAAGGCACTGTGTGTCCAACCCTGTTCACCCGTCTCAAAATTATAAGAATTAAACGTTTTTGGCACTAAACCAATAGCACAATCGCCAGGTAATGCAGTCGTTGTAAAAGAAAAAGTAGCAGACTCTACATCGCTGCCATTACATGCTGATTGAGTTGCAACTTTCCAAAACAATTCTGTTGAAGATGGAAGTCCTGTTGTACTAAAACTAGTACCATTAACTACTTCATCTACTATTAAAGTAGCGAAATTACTAACTGTAGAAACCATTAAACGATAACTGGTAGCATTTGCATCAGCGGCCCATGTGAATGTTGTTGATAAGGATACATTTGTGGCACTATCAACCGGAGATGTTAATGCAGTAGCCGTTGTTGTACCTGCAGAATATAATACATTTAAATCCAGCGTTCTAGTAATTTGATTAACGACTGGCATTGCCTCTTCATCACCAACAGCTCCTATTGTAATGGTATGACTTCCCGTCGCCCCTGAACCATCTACATCAAAACTAAAAGTAGAAGAACCTGGTGTAGGGTTGATCGTACTGGTACCAAACGAATCATTTGTAACAAAACCTGGAGCGGAATCTAATGACAGTGTAACTGGATTATCATAGCCTTGATTAACACTTACAGAAATAGTATTATTTATGCCAGTATCATTTGAGCACACAGAAAAATTAGTATTATCAGCACTTATATTAAAGGATGGAGAACCATTAAGGTTTTCACCTGATGCAACCATAGCGGTTTGACCTATACTAGGACGGTTATCTGTAAAGGTCATTGCAATTTTATCTAATACTACTGACAAACCGTTATAATCACCCCATTCCTGCCCATTTGAAATATTAGTCGAAGTCTCGGTAGTATATCTTTCCTCAAGCTGCCATGTTGTACATCCATCTAAAGAAGCAGTATAGAAAAAATCCACACCCGTTCTATTAGTTGAATGCCTGGTATCATAATAACCAATATGAACCACACCATTTTCTCCAACCTTCACCCAAGGATGAAAACGGTCAATTGGAGAACCTCCTGCTATCGTATCTGTTGCATCATGAGGTTTGGCACATAAGTTCCATGTTGCACCTTCATCAGTAGACTTTGCAACTTGTATCCATGTATGATTATTAGCCGCGCTGCCATTACCTCCACCAACACTGTCATCAGTTTCATCTGTCCAAGACACATATAAATCTCCTGTATTTGGATCAATATCTGCTGATGTATAGATAAAGGCTTCTCTGGACTCCATAGAAGGAATTGGCATATCAAAAATGCCATTTAACGGAGCCACTTGAACTCCACTTGCAAATGAGACACCACCGTCAGTAGACTTTAATAATCTAATCCCACTTCCAGTCAATGAAGGATAAAAGTAATAAATGTTACCTGCTAGATCAGTGGTAATATCACTACCAATTCCTGTTGCTTCTGAATCAAAGGAAAGAACAGCTGAAAATGAAACACCCATATCAGTTGATCGTGCAAATTTCATAACATTACCGTTATGCCATGTCAAATAAACATTATCTTTATGAGGTGAGGTATCTGATCTATCAACATGGATAAACTCTTTGTCACGCCCACCTGCAGTGATCGATTGCATTGGTTCCCATGTATGTCCCTGATCAAGAGATCGAGACCACCTAATAGCGGTATTACTGGCTAGATCTGCTTGATGGACAATTGATCCATCTGATGACCAATCAACAGTTGGGTCACAACAACTGGATGCATTTGTTTGGGAGAATGTCCAAGTAGCTCCCGCATCTGATGAATAATACATGGCCTGACCACCACTTTCGTTTGATCCAGCTACACAATTATTCGAATTTGTAGGATTACATTCTATGGTCACTTCATTTCCTGAAACGCCTGTTGCCAATGGTGTTTCATTTTCAGCAGTTGCTTTAACTTCTGGTTCGGGGTCTTTACCATAAGTATCGACTGGATGATAACCTTTTCCTAAACCGTCTTTATACCAAATTCCATCTACCAACAAACCACCATATTGAATTTGAAATGCCTGGAGAGCTGACCGTGGATAAAACTCTCCATAATTAGGGTATTCTTTACGAAGTTGTACCTTAAAAAATAATGGAACATTAGCCAAATATTGATCCTTACTAGGTAATACATCAAGATCTTCTTTAGTGAGCTGATAGTTTCTATCATCCCACGGACCCAATGTAACTAATGATGCATAATCAACAGATTGATCTACCCCCAAACTTTGCTCGATTTTAGCTTGAGAAACACCCACAGCTAAGACCATTGCTAGTATTAATTTTTTTTTCATTTTTCCTCTCTAATTTATAAATTTTTATCTATATTTACATTATATTTATATTCTTTACAAAATATAAAAAGATGATACTACACTTATTATTGTTAATTGACAATCCTAAACTTCAGATTTTTTAGTGCTTATCTATTGAGTAAACTAAAAAATCAAAAAGGCATGCCACCAGGAGGCATCTTACCCTGCAACCTATTCATCATTTTCATCATGCCTTTGCCACTGAATTTCTTCATCATTTTCTGCATTTGATTAAATTGCTTGAGCATACGTGTCACATCCTGAATTTCATTGCCGGAACCCACCGCTATGCGACGCTTTCTTGAACCCTTGATCAGCTGGGGGAATTTGCGTTCTTTTTTGGTCATTGAATTGATAATGGCAATCATTTTGTCAGTTGACTTGTCATTGACTTGGTTTTTAATATTGGTTGGCAAGTTGCCCATTCCTGGCAATTTATCCATCATGGCTGACATACCACCCATATTTTGCATTTGTAATAATTGATCTTTAAAATCTATTAATGAAAATCTTTGGCCTTTTCTTACTTTTTGAGCCAGTTGATCTGCTTTCTTTTTATCTACCTTACGCTCAATTTCTTCAACCAGTGATAATACATCACCCATACCTAGTATACTGGAGGCAATTCTATCTGGATGGAATGGCTCAAGAGCATCCATTTTTTCACCTACACCCATAAACTTAATGGGTTTACCAACTATATTTCTTACTGACAGTGCTGCACCACCACGTGCATCACCATCTACCTTAGTTAAAATAACACCTGTTAAATTTAAAATTTCGGAAAAAGCTTTAGCGGTATTGGCCGCATCCTGACCAGTCATGGCATCGACAACAAATAATGTTTCTATGGGTTTAAGCTTTTGTTGCATGCCTTTGATTTCTTGCATCATGGCATCGTCTATTGCCAACCTACCGGCGGTATCCACAATTAATACGTCATAAAAACCCTTTTTAGCGGCCTTTATGGCAGATTCTCCAATACTTATGGGATCATCAATAACCGATGAAGGAAAAAACTCCGCTCCCACCTGCTCCGCTACAGTTTGCAGTTGTTCAATCGCTGCTGGGCGATAGACATCAGCACTAACTACCATTACTTTTTTGTGCTCTCTTTCAATCAGGTATTTAGCCAATTTTGCTGTGGATGTGGTTTTACCAGCCCCCTGTAAACCAGCCATCAATATAACCGCTGGTGGCTGAGTAGATAGATCCAGAGTCTGAATGGAAGAACCCAAGGTATTTGTCAGTTCTTCTTTAACTATTTTGATTAAAACCTGATCAGGTTTTAAGCTGGTCAATACATCTTCACCAATCGCCCTTGCTTTAACTTGCTCAATAAATGCCTTAACAACTGGCAAAGCCACATCCGCTTCCAGCAATGCAATTCGTACTTCGCGCATCGCATCAGCGATGTTATCTTCACTTAAAGTTGCCTGTCCTTTTATTTTTTGAATGGATTTGGCTAAATTATCTTTTAAATTATCAAACATGAGCTTTTCTTTTCACTTGGTATTTTACGAGTCGTTCATTATAATACTTCATATGTATAAATCACAATTATTATCAAAGTAAATTTTATGCTTGTCATTATTATTCTTTCTGCTTTATTTTATTTATTTTGGTTATTACCAAAATCCGGATTGCGACTGAGCAATTATCTTGGCTTTTTCGCCTGGTTGCTACACGCTGTTGTCTGCTTTTATAGCTTATTTGATGAACATGGCTGGAAACTGAACATTGCCAATGCGGTATTATTGGTTTCATGGCTATCGGTAATGATTGTATTTATTTTCAAAATCAACAGCCGTTGGGTCAAAATCCCTTTAGTGATCTTTGTACTCGCATCATTTTCGCTGTTAGATTTAAATCCTGTATTGGCTTATCACCATTACATAGAGTTTTCCTGGCAACTGGACTTGCACGTCAGCTTATCCATGCTCTCTTATTCAGTTTTATCCGTTGCTACGTTATATGCCGTATCATTATGGATACATATTAAAAAAATAAAGAACCCTCATTCTATTGCCAGTTCTGGTTTGGTTTCATTAATGGAAGAGGAACGGAAATTATTCCATATTATTTTTTTGGGCTGGTTAATTCTTTCCACGTCATTACTTTCCGGAGTTATTTTCATTGAAAACTTTATGGAACAACACCTTGGTCACAAGGTTGTTTTTTCTATTTTAGCCTGGTTAATTTTTGGCATTTTGATTTTGGGAAGAATGACCAAAGGCTGGCGTGGAGAAAAGTTAATTAGCTTAACCATTATGGGCATGACTTTATTGGCCACAGGGTATCTTGGCAGTAAAATTATTTTAGAATGGATTATATAAAAAATGAACGAAATTCCTCTGAGCTTTTTATTTTCCATATTATTTATTTTATTGATTTTATCTGCATTTTTCTCCAGCTCAGAAACGGCATTAATGACATTAAATCGCTTGCGATTAAAAAATCTGGCGAAAACAAGCAAAGGTGCAAAACTGGCACAAAATTTACTGAAAGAACCTGACAGATTAATTGGCTTGATTTTGATTGGTAATAATTTTATTAATATTGCGGCCTCTACAATCAGTACCATCACAGCTTTTAAGATAGCGGCCGACAGCTCTATTACCCCTGAGGTCGCGGCTGCTTATGCCACTGTCATATTAACTTTATTAATATTGATTTTTGCAGAAGTCACACCCAAGACTTATGCTGCATTGCACCCTGAACGCATTGCTTTCCCTGCTGCCTTCATATTGACACCACTATTAAAACTACTTTATCCTTTGGTCTGGATAACAAATATACTAACAAATGGAATTTTAAGAGCTATCGGTGTTCCCAAAGAAATCGCAGAACAGGCTCTCTCCCGTGAGGAGTTACGCACATTAGTTATAGAAAACCATAATTTAAAACCCGATGCCAGACAAAAAATGATGATCAATGTATTAGATCTAGAGCACATTGGTGTAAATGATATTATGGTACCTAGAAATGAAGTAGTCGGTATTGATATAACTGATAGCTGGCCTGATATATTGCAGCAATTAGTTAATACTTACCTAACTAGGTTACCTGTGTACAAAGAAGACATCAATAATATTATAGGTATCCTGCATATACGCACCATTCTACCGCAATTGTCTCAAAACAAATTGGACTTAAAGGGTTTAAAAGCGGTATTGAGAAAACCTTATTTTGTCCCTGAAGGAGCAAATTTAACTATTCAACTTAAAGAGTTTCAGAGAAGAGAACGTCGTTTGGGTCTGGTTGTAGATGAATACGGTGATATCCAGGGCTTGATTACCATTGACGATGTTTTAGAGGAGATTGTTGGTGACTTTACCTCAGAGCCAAAAAATCGTGGGCGCAATATATTAAAAGTCGGTGAACATAAATACCAAATTGATGGACGTATTCAAATACGCTCACTAAATAGACGCATGCAATGGGATTTACCATTGGATGGAGCCAGCACTCTAAGTGGTTTAATTACGGAACATTTAGCCAACTTGCCAAAAAAAGATACGGCCATAAAATTAAATGATTACCAAATCACCATTCTCAGTGTCAGCGATGATAATGTTGTGAACAAAGTTATTGTTAAACACCAAAATACAGAAATTTAACAGTTGAGATATATTCATAATTAAGGACAAATGAGGTGGAGATGCACATCGAACTTGTTTAGTTATGCATATACCTCATTAATAAAAGCATATAACCTAGCATCACTTGCCATACCATTTGGCCTGATTCTATTCTTTAAAATGCCTTCAAACTGTGCACCAGCTTTTTCCGCCACTCTTTGACTGGCAATATTATTAACGCCTGCTATAAGTTCGATACGTATTAAATTTAATTGTTTAAACGCATTGACCACCAACAGTTGAACCGCTTCTGTGCAGTAGCCTTTGCGGATATATTGTGAATTTATCCAATAACCAATATTAGCCACATTGTTAGCAGGGTCAAAAATATGCAAACTTATGACACCCAAAAAACTATTGTCAATATCCTTTATGGTGAAGGAAAATTCAATATTATCAGTCCAGTTTTTCATTTGCAGTGCCACAAAATCTTCTGCACTTTTCAGACTATAATTGGGGGACAACCATGTTGCCCAGGGAGAAATTTCTAAGAGGGAGTTTTTTATGGCTTGATATATTGGCAAACTGTCTCTCAGTTTATATTTTGCCAGCACAATTCTACCGCTTGTTAACGGCTCAAACATTAAATATAGTCCAGTATTTGGTTAATATTATCTACGCCTGTCACCTTTATATCTAACGCTTTAGTCCAGGCTCCAATATTACCTTTTGGAATAATGGCATGTTTGAAACCATGATTGGCCGCTTCTTTCAGCCTGTCTTCGCCATTAAAAACTGGGCGAATTTCACCTGTTAAACCCACTTCCCCAAAAACAACCGTACCCTTGGGTAAATAGCGATTTCTAAAGCTGGAAACTACCGCCATAATAACGGCTAAATCTGCTGCTGTTTCAGTGACTTTCATACCACCGACTACATTCATAAAGATATCGTGATCATGAATTGCCAAATGACACATACGATGCAAAACAGCCAGCAACATAGCTAAGCGATTATGATCTAATCCCACTGTTAAACGCCGAGGATTCCCTAATGGACTCTGGTCTGCCAGAGCCTGTACTTCCACCAATAATGGTCGTGTTCCTTCTCTGGTCACCATCACTACACTGCCTGGTTTTTCTGCTTCCTGTTCAGATAAGAAAATGGCTGAAGGATTTTCAACTTCCTGTATGCCTTTTTCTGTCATGGCAAAAACACCAATTTCATTAACGGCACCAAAACGATTTTTTAGCGCACGTAAAATACGATAGCGACTATTGCCATCACTTTCAAAATACAAAACAGTATCAACCATATGTTCCAAAACACGCGGCCCAGCAATCCCGCCTTCTTTGGTCACATGACCAACAAAAATTATTGAAGTATTATTTTGTTTTGCAAATCTTACCAGTTGTGCAGCGCAATCTTTAACCTGCGAAATGGAGCCAGGAATTGAAGTCAGGTTCTCGGTGTAAAGTGTCTGGATAGAATCAATCACCATCAAATCTGGTTTATGAATCAAAGCAGAACCAATAATCTGTTCGACCGAGGTTTCCGCCATACATTCCAACTCATCCGCATCCAGCTCCAAGCGTTTTGCTCGCATGCTGATTTGTGAAAGTGATTCTTCACCTGTCACATATAGGGTTTTAATGTTATCTGGCATGGTGGCAGTTACCTGTAGCATTAATGTAGATTTACCAATCCCAGGGTCACCACCAATTAATACAACAGAACCAGTCACTAGACCACCACCCAACACCCTGTCTAATTCACGAATTTTTGTGGATGTTCTGATGTTTTCCTGAAATTTAATATCGCCAAGTTTCTGAATTTTTTTACCACCAACATCTCCCGCATAAGTCGAAAAACGGGAGGTTTTTTGTGCAGTAACTGTTTGTACCACCGACTCTTCCAAACAATTCCATTGGCCACAGTCTCCACACTGGCCTGCCCATTTATTATGAACGGCAGAACAATGTGTACAAATATATTGGTGTTTTATCTTTGCCATAGTCTAAAATTATAATTCTTTTTGCATAAACACCTGACAAGCATGATGACAGGTATTGCCTTTGCTATTATCAATGTATTCAAAACCACGACTCTTGTATAAATTCTGTGCAATTGTCATCTCTGGAATAGTCTCTAGGTACATGGTATGAAAACCTATTTCTCTGGCCTTTGCAATACATTTATCTATCATTTTTTTACCAATTCCATAACCTCTTAACTGAGAATCAAAATACATTTTTCGTAACTCACATATACCAGCCTGTTCTTCTCCATCTAAAGGAGCAACACCTGCACCACCCAGAACAATCCCATCTTTTTCGACCACGTAAAAATATTTATCAACAGCCTGATAGCTGCTATACATATCTTTAAGCTCAGCATCTGATGAAGCAAAACCATCACCTGTGGCTCCAAATTCTGCCAGAGTGTTTATCACCAAATAATGAATAGCCGAATTATCTTTGTACTCAATAGCTCTTATTATAATTTCAGACATAATCTATTCTCTTACCAAATTGAAAGGCGATAACCTGTTTTTCTTCCAGAGTTTCACTGATTAAATTTTCGTAATCAGGAAAAAACCGCTCCTCTATGTGCTCTAATTTTTCGTGCAAAGATTTTGTTTTAGGGGTATTGCTAATCAGCGCGCAGCAATCTTTGTAAGGCTCGGTGCACAAATCGAATAAACCCAGCTTACGTGACATTGCGATGATTTCTTCTTTATTATAAGTCAACAGAGGGCGCAACACTGGCATCTCTAGAGACTTGGTCATACTGACTATGTTTTCCATGGTTTGTGATGCCACTTGTCCAAGGTTATCACCTGTTACCAAACATTGAGCATAGAGGTTATTTGCCATTTTTTCTGCTACTCTAGCCATAAATCTTCTAAAGAGAATTAAATCATAATCTAAATTCTTCTCCATCAAAGCCAGATCAAAATGGGTATAAGGTACCAAATACAAACGTACTCTGCCTGAAAACTCACTGATCCTTTGCGCAATTTTTGATACTTTATAAGCTTCTAGCTTACTTGCCTGAATATTACTGGCAGTAAAATGTACAAAATCAATCGTACAGCCGCGTTTTGCCATCAGATAAGCCGCTATAGGAGAATCAAATCCACCTGATAATAAACACATAATTTTACCAGTAGATGCAACAGGCAAACCACCAATGGCTTTAATTCGGTTGGTGTGTACAGACATACCTCTGGATGAAATATCTATATAAAAATATTGATCTGCATGATTAAGGTTTACATTTTTCCATTCAGTATTTTTCAAAATAACTGTGGCTAATTGCATTTCCAGTTCTTTGGATGTTTTGACAAAACGTTTGTCAGAACGCTTCACCCGTATGGCAAAACTGTTGCCTTTTTTATAGGTCTCGTTGGCTAGCTTTTCAATCAGTGTTTCTACATTGCTTAAATCTGGCTTGTAATTAAAGAAGTCATACTGTTTGGTAGAAAACCAAAACACCTTACTCAACCAAGCTATACCAGGTATTTCTGCCAGTTGATTGACCACATTATCAATATCATCCTGATAATCTTCAGGTATTTCAATAAACATGCGATCATGAATAGAAACAACATCCCAGGCAATCTCCAAAGAGCGTAATTTTTTACGAACATTGGTACGTAATTTCTTAACAAAAGAGTGGCGATTACAACCTTTGAGAGTCAGTTCACCATAGTGCAGAATAATTCTATTGCGCATGATCTAAGTATTTATTTTAACAAGCTGTATTTTAATCTAAAATGAAAAAATTGAAACCCAATTTTATCATGATGAGATAATTAGTGCTGCCATAACTCCTCTGTGGTTTCATCCGTCACCCTGGCAAGCACAAAAAGCCAATCAGAAAGCCGATTAATAAAAATAATCAACAATGGATTAAACTCGTGACAGCAAGCTGCTTTTACCAGAACTCTTTCTGCTCTGCGACAAATACTTCTTGCCATATGTATACGTGCTGTTAATTCACTGCCTGCAGGTAAAATGAAATTTTTAAGTGGCATTAATTTATCATTGTATTGTTGCAAAGAATGTTCTATTGTATCAATAGCCTGTTGAGAGATGAGTATTGATCCTTGCAGGCAAAGATCACCACCACAATTAAAAAGTTTATGTTGAAGTGCAATAAATTCAGCATCTAAATCCTTATTATTACACGCTGATCTCACTAATCCAATAGCACTATTTAATTCATCAATGCTACCAATTGCATCGATTATATCATCGGCTTTTGAGACTCTTTTACCCGATGCTAAACCTGTTGTGCCGTTATCGCCTGTTTTTGTCACTATTTTACTTAACCTATTACCCATAATATATTCTGTCTTTTACTAAATTCTACTGGTTTAAATTATCAACTTTTAGTATAGTTCACTCAATTAATAAATAGCAAGTATCTGCCTGTGAAAAAAACGTGTTTATACCAAGCCCATATTGATGCTGGAGCAAAAATGGTTGATTTTGGTGGTTGGGATATGCCAATCAATTATGGCTCTCAAATTGAAGAACATCATGCCGTCAGAAAAGACAAAGGCATGTTTGATGTTTCGCATATGACAGTTGTGGATCTAGAAGGAACTGAAAGTGAGCAATTCTTACTTAAAATCCTGGCTAATGATGTCAGGAAATTATCCGATAGCAAAGCCCTATACAGCACAATGCTCAATGAAAATGGTGGTGTTATAGATGATTTGATCGTTTATAAACGAGGCAACAACAATTATCGAATTGTGGTCAATGCAGCCACAAGGGAAAAGGATCTAGCCTGGTTCGAAAAACAGATTGTTGCTTTTGATGCAGTAATCAATGAACGCTCAAAACTTGCAATGATAGCAGTTCAGGGCCCCAACGCAATTGAAGCCTGCTTGAGCATTCTACCAGATGATATAGCCAAT
>JAESTH010000236.1 GCA_016763695.1 Alcanivoracaceae bacterium | reverse complement strand
TCCCATCCGTCGCCTACACCGACCCCGAAGTCGCATGGGTAGGTGAAACCGAGATCACCGCCAAAGAAAAAGGCATCAACTACGGCATTGGTAAATTTCCATGGGCTGCCAGTGGCAGAGCCTTAGGCTTAGATCGCACAGAGGGTTTTACCAAACTCATCTTCGATAACGACACAAACCTAGTCATCGGTGCAGGTATTACTGGCCCCAATGCTGGCGAGTTAATTTCCGAATTATCACTTGCCATTGAAATGGGCTGCGAAGCTGCGGATATTGGCTTAACGATTCACCCTCATCCAACTTTGGCTGAGAGCGTTGCCATGAGTGCTGAAGTTTTTGAAGGGACTATCACGGATTTGTATATACCCAAAAAAAAGAAATGATCTGTAAGTTGGGCTGAGTTTGCGAAGCCCAACATTGGGATATTTGGATTGAAAATAAATTACTTCGAATGGTTGGTTTGAATTATTACATGAATGATTTATAAATTAGTCGACAGTCTGGCGTCGAGCTTCGTGTTGGTCAGTCCAACCTACTTTTTCTGTATCCCTAAACTATTCAATTCATTAACAAAGAACTGTACGTTGTGAAAAATCCAAAATATGCTATTTGTCCTTGAATTTTCAACTTTTACACTCCCTGAACCATTTTCGTCGATATCTATATAACTAATAACTGTTTCACTATCTAATTTAAATGAATCAACGAGCTTCCAACTAAAAAACCATGAAGGAAAAAGAAAACCTCCTTTTTCATATCTATTAATTTCTCTACCTTCGATTACATATTTGATTCGATCCCAGCACCCATGATTAACAACTAAGTGATAATATATTATCATATTATATGTCCTCAAAACCCAATAATAATCTTAAAACAACTACAATACAACAAACTAGCGGTAAACTCATAAATAATTTATCTCAATATTTCGAATAACCATCCGATTTAAATTAACTCTCAACCAAAACACCGCAATGTTGGGCTTCACAAACTCAGCCCAACCTACTTTGCTACGAGCTTAAGCTAATAACATTTACTTTAAAACACTTGTCAAGAAGCCCACTTCATATGCAATTTACGCTGATTGATTGTGCAATCACGTAAATACAGGTTAATTAGTGTTTGATAGGGAACACCTGTTTCTTTAGCCAATGATTTAAAGTAATCTACAGAGTCACAGTCTAATCGCATGGTGACGGGTTGTTTTAAATATTTTGTGTAGGAATTTTTTCGCCCTTTCATGTTTTCAAAATCATAGTTATCTTTCATTTTCTATATTTCCAATAAGCTTTTTGCTCTTGATTATTTGCCTTGCGTGCTGATATTATTCTAACCTCAGTTTCCTTTTTCCTAAAGCAGTGACAGACAACAAGTGTGTTAAATTTGAAACTATTACCCAGAAGTATAAACCTGTCTTCATCATCAGAATGTTCTGGGTCATAAAACTCAATAACGTGTTCATCAAAGAACACAGTTCGCGCTTCATCGAAAGTTACTCCATGTTTCTTGAAGTTGGCTTTATCCTTATTGACATCCCATTCAAACCTTAGTTATTTCATATGTATATTGTACGTACATTATAAATAATTACCAGTTGTGTTTTTGTACGTGGATGTTACTAAAACAATATTATAAGCAGACATACAGATTAGTTTTTAATCATATTTACTTCTTTTAAAAAATGACTTTCCCCAAATTTTACATTTTCTTAACCATAAGCCATGTAAAATAACAGCTTTATCAAAATATATTTGGTTATCCAAAGGACTTATATGCGTTTGTTATTTATTGTTTTATTCACATTTTCTTTTCAAGCAATGTCGATTGAAAATCAGGGCAATTATCCAGTTGAGGAAGTGGTTGTTTTTGGGACTCGTCCAGGCCCTGAGTTGTGGAAGGTTTCTAATGGAGAGAATATACTTTGGGTTTTGGGTACACTTTCTCCTTTACCAAAGAGAATGACTTGGCACTCAGAGTTGGTTGGAGCGGTTATTGAAGATTCACAAGTACTGTTATTTCCTCCAAGTCTCTCAGTTTCAGCTGATGTTGGATTTTTTCAAAAACTGTCATTGGTAACATCTGCTATTGGCATTAAAAAAAACCCTGACAAGAAAAAGCTTAAGGATATTATCCCTGCTGATATTTATGCACGATGGTTAGTTTTGAAAAAGAAATACTTGGGCCATGATCGCGGAGTCGAAAAAGTCAGACCCATTTTTGCCTCCAACAAGTTATTTGAAAAGGCTATCACCAAAATTGGTTTAACCAATAACACTAAAGTTGAAAAAAAAGTACGCAAAATTGCCAAGAAAAATAAGCTCGAATTTATTACCCCCACAATTAAGATTGGCTTAAAAAAACCCAAATCCACCATCAAAAAGTTTAAAAAATCCCAAATAAGTGATCTGGAGTGTTTTAGCAAAACACTGGACAGATTAGAGACGGATTTAAAAACCATGCGTTTAAGGGCCTTCGCCTGGGCTGCAGGTGATGTGTCACAAATGAAAAATCTAGCATACACCAATCAAAATAAAGCCTGTACCTCAGCAATACTTAACAATGAAATTGCTGAGGATATCGGCATGACAGATATTCGTTTACGATTACGACAACTTTGGCTGGAAGAAGCCACAAAAGCCTTAACCAACAACCCCTCAACTTTTGCCATTTTACCCATATCTAACCTTTTGGGCAATGAAAGCTATTTAGATTTTTTAGTGGCACAAGGCTACACGGTTGATGTTCCTAAATAATTAGGAACAATTGATGGAAATTAACAGATTAATGGTACACAGACTTTAGATGCGTTGTTAACAGACAAAGAATCAATTGATAGCTTTGTAGGTAAAAGTGTCAGCAAAAAAGTAACTGAGTTTGGTTTACCTTGTTAGATGTGGGTGTAAAAGACATCATCTTACCAGGTGAAATGAAAACCATCTTAAACCAAGTGGTTGAAGCTGAAAAAGCAGCCAAAGCCAATATTATTAAACGCCGCGAAGAAACTGCTGCCACCCGATCTTTGTTAAACACTGCAAAGTTAATGGATGAAAGCGCAACTTTAAGACGTTTGAAAGAGTTGGAAACTTTGGAAATAATTGCCGATAAAGTAGATAAGATCACGGTTTTTGGTGGCATGGAAGGAATAATCAAGGACACTTTAAAGGTTAATGTTTAGATATTGAAGGACTCAATAGATATATACTATTGGGTCTTTTTAATATAGAAATTCTATCAAACTATAATACAAGATAACACTTAAGTATTTTGTTGATTTATTAACCAAGTAAATTTGAGTATGTAGAAATATAAAAACTGGCATATTAAGAAAAAAGTTGGACCAGTACCCTATACCATTTGTTTTTATTAGAAGCCCGGAGCTTTATAGAAACCAGCAACTGGCATGCTCTCCGATCCCCTTGTCCAGCTTTTTAACCGAATCATGTCAGCTAGAATTCAACAATAAATATTTAAATTAAAAAATAGACCAGATACAATTATTTATAATAACTGTACGAAGTCTATATCTAAAGAAAAGGGGCTTTCCGCCCCTTCTCTCTGATCAACTATTCAATTACTTATTGACAACCTTGAACAGTTACATTATCCAAGTACCAACCTTCCGCTCCAACAGCACCATCTGTACCTACTCTAAATCTAAATTGTACAGTCTGACCTGCAAAAGCATCAAGGTTCACAACTGAAAAATCTGTTTGTTCACCAGTTGCAGAATTAGCGCCTGTGGCACACCACGCATCCAATCCAGAAATTGGATTTGATGCATTTACTGTAATATTACCATTATACTGATCACCCAACAAATCAGCACTACCAATTTGGGTGAAAGTTGCACCTCCATTAGTTGATATTTCCAGTAATCCGCCATCCCAACAAGCATTAGGATTGACTCCATTATTGGCTTCCATATCCTGAAAGTTCCAATAGGCAAGAGAAATTGGTGACTGAGCTATTTGTGGTAAAACAATAGGTGGAGAAACTAAATACTGATCTGAACTAACAGGTAAATCCTGAGCAAACCATGCTGAACCAGAAAAAGAACGAGTACCATTTTGCGTCCAGGTATTGCTTCCTACTGGAGCCGCAGGAATAATCCAATCACTAACATCACCTTCAATATCATCAAAAAAGACAATATTTGCCGAAGTACCCAATGGACATTCTGCAGCAGTACCAGTTACAAAACTTCCTGTTGTAAATTGAGAAGTTGCTGAGACGAGACCATCTCCACAGTTATTTAATCCTGTCACTCTCCAGAAGAATGTAGTATTGATATCCAGCGCCTGGGTAGAAATATAACTCAAACTGCTTGTTTCTACATTCAAAACAACATTTACAAAAGCTGCATCAGTAGCAACTTCTAACCTGTAACTCAAAGCATCTGCAACGGCTTGCCATGTAAAAGTAGGTAATAAATCCGTATCAACAGAATTATTTGCAGGCTGTGTTAAGGTAGCTGCTGTATTCGTAGTTGCAGCTGAAATACTCAAATGATAATTTAATGTATTTGTGATACTTGCTGACATAGCTGTGAGAGTCATATCTGTTTCATCTGAAGGCATCCCCATTAAATTGCTTATTTCAAATGTACCCGTTGCAGGGAAAGTTGAAACTGATACCCCTCCTGGGAAATTAACGTTTGCACCTGCAGGTTCATTGCTGACACTTAAATTGACTGTTTCAGTAAAACCATTTATTACATTTAACCCATAGTCATAAAAAGTAGAATCCATATTTGCAGAACAAACATTCATTGACGTTGTCACAGTACTATCAAGAGAAAAAGAAGGGCCGCCACATCCGTCAACCTTGAAAGAACAAACTCGATTACTCCAATTACGTTCTGCAGTAGTTAGTTGGTATTCAACTGATGCCCAAAAAGTACATTCATCGACTGGATCGATACTCAATGATGAATAATCCCCCCATCTACCACTTGTACTGGTTTGAGCTCCTCCTCCATCTACACATATTTGCTCATCACGTAATGTGTTAGGTGTATCAGAATTTAGACGTGTTGTAAATCTTACACCGGGAAAAATACCTGTACTACTATTTGAAACAGAATAAACTAAGCCTATATTCCCATCACGGTCAATAGAGATTCCTGGCATCCATCGATCTGTAGAATCAGGGCCATATTCTCCTTGATTAGCAACCACATGTACGTTTGGTGGTAATGGAGTCGTGTTGCCCTCAAATCCATCAATAAATATTAAATCTAGATTTGGTGGAAAATTAATTTGCGCCCACCTAACTCCTGCCTGCCCACCACCTAAATCTACAGGCAAACTTATCACCATAGTGTCAGTCAATGTACTACTGTCAGGGTAAGCTCTATATGATGCCCTATACATGATTCTTCCAAAATTAGCTAATGTATCAAGTGTTTCAGCAGTGCCTGCTTGTGCAACACTCCCTGGGCCAGGGTTCCAACTTTCACCAGCATCCACAATCAGTGGAGCGGTAAGAAAGGAAGTTGCAGTATTAGTCCAATTTACACACATGCTAACTAATTGATAGCCAGATAAATCAGGTCTACCAAATACAAAAGGATTACATGTACCTGCTGCTGGTAACTCTTTACTCTCTAAGTGTGCAGGTTGTGCGCCAAAACTACTGGAACCTAAAAATGTTGTATTTGTAAAGCGTACAAATTGTGCTGGATTACCTTGTAACATTTGACTGCGTTCAACCACAGAATATGAAGCTTGCCTAAATGCCTGATTGGGCCCACCAACATCAAAAAAATCATGTGTGACAAAATAGTAGCCGCTGCGCTGACCTGATTCATCATTCCAAATACCAATATGTGGATAATCATTAAATTCTCCAGGAAATGTAAATTCATAGCGATGATAAGGTCCCAAAGGATCATTTGTAGTAGAAATAGCAAAACATTGATGCCCATCTGTATTACTAGAACTGGTAAATTGACTAAAAACCCAACGATCAGCTAATTTATCATATAATACAATCGGATCACCAGAATTATCAGATTCACAAGCGCCCCCAAAACCGGCCCAAAAAATATTACCTAAAAAAGGACCCGCTGCACGTGAACCATCATTTTTATTTAAAACCAACCAACCCAAATTAACATACTGGATATAGAAGTTAATACCAACATCACCATTAGTATCAGGAGGTAATGGAACTCCTCCCAAAATTGCAGTGTCATCTGCAGCGGTAAATCCATCTACACTAATCAGAACGGGAGCTGTAGGTAAGCCACTGCTTCCCGACACACCTTTTTCTTGAGGAGTTCTTTGATTAAATTTAATCTCAGCTGGGCTGGGATCAATCTGTAAAATGTTTGGGATAATATAATCGGCGGCTTGATCTGGGATCACGCCACTTTCTTTCAATTGTTGATACTGATCCAACAATTCTATTAACGGTGGAGAAGTGTCATTCCTCACTGCCATTCCTACATCTGGCTGTGAACCATTGTTTTCTGCAAATGTAGAAACACTCACAATAATTAATAATACAGCTAAAACAAAATTATTTAACTGCCATTCTTGTATTTTATACATAATAGCCCTCTCTTTAAATAAGTAGTAAAATTAAAAGATTTTAGATCAAAACAAATTAAATTACAAATTACAATTATACCTTATCTATATTTCTTTCTTTAGTTGATATGAAACGTATTAAAACTCTTCGTGAGGCATCACTTAAACTTGTATCTAAAATTATAGATTTTGCAAATTGTACTGCTTTGATAGAATCAATCTTCTCCATCATCAATAATACTTGCTCTGTTATTGTCGGAATATTTGACCTCGTCCAACGACTTAATATATTCCAGTTTGGTGGCTTATCACCACTAACAAACTTTAGTGCTTGCAAAATCAATGTTGGTTTTTGGCTTGCCGCATCAATATTAACAGGTGAATATTTAAGAATATTCAATACTTTTTCTGCTATTTTAATATGTCCTAATGCTTTATGAATAAATGGACGTGGTTCTAATATTGCAGTCATAGTTCCTAATGTGGCATCCGTCGAATTATAAATTTCATATAACTGTTGGAAATTTTCTTGATCAAGATTCTTATGTAATACATCCCAATTAATTAATTCACGCACAAAAAACTCTTGAATTTTAGGATCTTTTTCTAACATACCTTTAAAAATATCTTTGATCAACAAATCAGGATTAGACTGTGCAATCTGTGGTGAACTGGTGAGCTGTTTGATCAGTAATTCGTTTGTTCTGAATATTGCTGGGTTTGCACCTTCTACATTTATAAAAAACAAGCCTCCAATATTTGGTATATACTTCACTATTCCATTGATCTTTGTTTTTCTTAATTTTTGATAGGAAATAATATACTTTACGTCTAGGGCGAGGTTTTGAGCGATGGAACTGGTAACTAGAATATTAATTTCATTGGCGGAATGGTTATGTAAATTTTTTGATAAAATAAAGCTCAACATCATTTTATCAGGCATTACTATTTTTTTTGATGTTAATAACACCTCACAAACATAAGAAAGTTCTGTTCTTAATGCCACACTTGGTGGTTTAGTGAAATCTCTCCCAACTACAATATTACTTATGATTAAAAAAAAAAGAAAAAACTTATACATGCCTATGAATGCCTATTTTGGAATCAAAAAATTAAGAATATTTAACACACTCCATAAAATAATTTTTTTATTTATAGTTCTGACATTTATTGTTTTCATATACTTTGAAGCTATTAAATATAAAATCATCTCATTTAGAAACTTGTTAAGTTAGATATTAAAACAACATTTCAACCAGTTAATAAAATGACTGAAAACCTAAAATCGAGCCTCTCTATCATCTTGTTGCTAACATCATGTGTGATTAATTAACTTGACTGATTATATAGAACACTTATGTGTAAAGTAATGGTTCAACGTTATTTATTCACTTTTTTCAGAAAATTTAACTAATAATTGTTAGTTAACCTTTAATGGGTGAAAAATATTGGTTTTTCATTCAATCGTTTCATAATTTGATAGCCTTTTACGACAAGTATCGCTCCACATGCTGTCTGTAGGTTTACCCCCAAACGGATAAAGTTAGATTGTGTGAGGAATTAGCCACAATCTGAACTGTTTGTTGAACAAGCCCAATTCAGTTGGCATTTTTTGCTATAAAAAATTGACTTTTGAGAAATTCTGAATTTTCATACTAAAGGTTTATGTTTAGAGAAAGATTTTGAGGCTTGATTTTTGTAACAGATGGTTGTTTTGATAAATTTTATGAATTTTTTGTGATTTGACCTTAGTTAGAATGCAGCTATCCGTTATACTCAAATAGCTAAAGTGAATATTTTTTAAATTTAGTCTATTCTAAGGCTGGTACTAGGAGCTTGTCCGAGAATACAAAACCTACTGCAGAAAAGCTGACATTGGTGCTATTTTCCATTGAGTTTAAGAAAAAGCGGGTCGACTGTCTTCCGTTAGTCCATCCAGACTAACTTGTGCTTTTTTTGTGTTGTTTAAATCTCGTGGTTGCAACATTTCACATTCGTCATAAATCATTTGATCGATGGTAACGGGGTAAAATCGACAATCCTCAGGCCGATTGTGGTAAATGTCACAAGTGTATTTCTGTTGATCAGGCACTTTAGAAACCTCTTTTCTTAAAAAAGGACAAATACTTAATTGTTGTCCCGTTACAGGATCAAACCACAGCTCATCATTTTTGACATATTGATAGATATGGGGTCGAAAAGCTTCCCAAAACTCGATCTCGCTTTGTGAGGCTGTTAGGCCGCCATCGCTATAGTTTATACAACATTTACCACATTGGGTACATTGTTTCAAATTAGTTACCTGTTATGATTATAGTTAGTGCCTGTCCTAAAATTAAAATTGACTCCTAGTTATCCAAAAACAAGTCGCGCATCAGTTCATCGGCTTCTGGATCAAACTTATATTGGTCAAAATCTGTAACACCTTTTTCGCGTAACAATGATTCATCTACCAATGTTTGGCCGGTTAATTCTTGATTTTCGGTTTTTATTATTTCTAATGCGGCCTCAGCCATGATTCTTGGAGTTCTGGATTTTTTCATGATGCTGTCATCTAAAGCAAATTGAATTGCCGCTGTGGCTATCGCTGTTTGAGGCCAAAGAGTTGACGATGATATGCCATCGCTTCTTAATTCTTCAGCTAAACCAAGTGCTAATAGCGTCATACCATATTTGGATAGGGTATAGGGTATAAATGGCTTGAGCCAATGAGCTGCCATATTTATCGGTGGTGATAAGGTGATGATATGCGGATTGTTACTTTTTTTGAGATAAGGAATAGCTGCTTTGGAACAAACCATAGTACCTCGGATATTGATCGAATGAATCAAGTCAAAGCGTTTGATATCTGTGTCTTGCAATCGAGTTAAGGAAATCGCACTGGCATTATTGATCAGCACGTCTATGCCACCAAATGTTTCTGCTGTCAGTTTCATAGCCTCATTGACCAAACCCTCATCACGTACATCTAATTTGATGGCTAATGCTTTTCCACCCGCTTCTTCTACTTCTTTGGCAACAGAGTGAATGGTACCAGCAAGTTTTGGATGAGGTGTAGCAGATTTGGCAGCGATCACCACATTAGCTCCATGTTGTGCACACATCAATGCTATTTCACGACCAATACCACGAGATGACCCAGTAATGAAAATGGTTTTGTTTTTAAGGTTGATCATTTTTATTTAATTATTTTAAATAACCATCCTATCACACGAATAGTTATTAAATAAATTTTTTATATATTAAGCAAATGATAGTTTCTGATAAATTGAGTTAAAATCACACATATTATTAAATAACTAAAGTTAGTAAGCGTTCTTGTGAACCATGAAAATCTATTTTTTACTTCTCAGGTATAAAAGCCACCACCCGTAACGGTCCACCACTGCCATCTTTGATTTTCATGGGTAAGGCCACCACCATAAACCCTATCTCGGGTAAAGCGTTTAAGTTGGTGATATTTTCAATTCCAAAGATATTCTGCTTAAATAAAATTTGATGGCTTTCAAAATGAGTGGAACCACCAAAATCAATACTGGGCGTGTCCAAACCAACCGCCTTGATGCTTCTTTGTGTCGCTAAAAATTCAGCCGCTTTTGGGTGTAAGCCAGGAAACTTCAATTTTGCAACAGCATCAGCACCCCGCTCTGCTGTGCCCATGTATTTTTTCTTATCAGGCCAATATTGAGCTGAACCTGTATCAAATAAAACGATGCTGCCATCTTCAATTATCCCATGTTGTTTTTCCCAACTCAAAATATCGGCAACGGTGATTTGATAGTTTCTATCTTTTTTTGTTTTTTCTAAAACACGTATAACAATGCCAGAACCGATCAATTGATCCAAAGGTATATCATCTACCGTATTTTTACCTTCTGAAAAATGCACAGGTGCATCCAGATGAGTGCCCCCATGTTCAGCTGCTGTGTAGTTATAAGCTGAATAATAAAAACCTTTGTCATTATGACCTTCAAAAACTGTGGTTTTTTTAAAATTATCGGCAGTTGGCCAATAAATAGTTTCTTCAGAAAAATTGTAGCTCAAATCAATCCATTTACCTTTGAAGAGGTTTTCTGCAAAGCAGAATGTGCTGATGATTAAGCTGCATAATACTATTAATTTTTTGTTCATTATTAAATCCATATGTCATTTGTTGACGATCTTTCACGACTGACTTCACCTGTATTAACTAACCACTACTTGTGGCTCAATCAGTAATGTTTTACTTATTTATTCGCATAAGATTTATACCCCAAATTTTCAGGAATAACATACGGTTGCCAATTATCATTGAAGAATTTGAGCTTCTTTTTGAAATTATGTGCTGTGTATTTCATGCTTCCTCCTCAGCCTCTTTTGTGTCATTTGATCTTGTTGTTTTAATTTTTAGTATACCTATCCAAAACCCCATCTCAAACAATACACCCAAGACTATAAAAATGCCAAAACCCCGGACACTTCCTGCCAAATAACTGGCAATAGCAGCAATAAAGCAAAAGAGTATAAATAACCATTTATATAATTTTTTCATAAGATATTCCTTAAAGTTAATTTTTGTGTTTAGTGTTATCTGTGTTTCTTATAAATATCATGCACCCATGCTAATTTATCTTTAAATTCATCGGCTATATCTTGCAGGCGTTTTGGCGTTGTTTTCGGCCAGTTCAAGCCATAACCAGCAGGTTGGCACAAGGGCGCCAAAAGTGCAGCAGCAGCTAAATCAGCACGCGAGAACTCCTCCCCTGCTAAATACGAGTTGCTTTGCAGATGTTGGTAAATTTTATCTATGGCTTGTTCCATTTTTTTATAGGATTCCTGGGCTGTTTCTTCATTTATTTTCATAAAGTAACGCATCTTGCTCTGTAATTTTTTAAAACCAAATCTCAACAACATCTTTCCATACCAGGAGCCATTATGAGTAAAAAACGGGATGACAATTTTTGGATGATCCAATAAAATATGATAACAAACACAACGCACATGCACACCCAGTTGTGTATCGACATAATGTTCCCATTCCAGGGCTTGTTTTTTAGTTTCTCCATCAGTGGGAGTCAGGTTATTTTGTGGGTGATTTTTATCCAGATAGGTGATGATTTTATCTGAGTTTTGGATCACTTGATCACCATCAACAATTACAGGGACAGATGAGTGTTTTGCTAATTTTGTTGTTTGTTTTATATGTAAGCCAGGTAACAGGTTCACAACTTCATGTTTGATTTCTTTATGATCTAAAGCCCACCTAACTTTTTCACAATAATGAGAAATGGGAAATTGATATAGTTTTATCATGGTACTAATCCTGATCGAGGTTATTAATTAAGGTTACTAATTTAGTTGCTATTCAGCGTAGCAGTATTGGTTATTTTTCAAATAATGTTGAATAGCTAGCTAATTTAAATCTACTGCAAATCTTTTAAGCAATTCCAATGGTATCACTTCTAAGGCACGGATATGTGTTCGGGTGATATAAATTTTAGGCGCACGATCATTTTGATTAGCTTCTAACCATCTCAGGGCACAAAGACACCAATTATCTCCAGGTTTTAATCCTTTAAAGCCATATTCAGGGTGCGGTGTAGATAAATCATTGCCAGCAAACCGCGAATATTCTAAAAACTCCTGTGTGACTTTGATACATACTGTATGTGAGCCAACATCTTCTTTACAGGTGTTGCATTTACCATCTCGTAAGAATCCAGTAACTGGATTTTCACCACAGATTTGCAACTCTTCTCCTAATACATTGATTGATTCGTCTATTTTCATTGTTTTATCATTTATCTGAGACCATTGCTATAATACTGGATTTATTGCCAATTGATAACCTAAACTTTGTTACTTTGTAATTATTCATCGTAACTGAATTAACTTATTTTTAAACAGTAAAAAACTCGCTCTAGATTATTTTGTTTAAAAAATACAGTGTTTCATCATGTTTAGTTGTATTGGTTGAAGATATCAATGCTCAAACAGCTTTACTGTTTAAAAATAAGCTAATACAGCTACTAAATAGAGATATGCTAAAAGTTACTTTTAATAATTTATTTGAATAGCTTTAATGCAATTACCAACATTATTACAAAGGGTTCTATTTTGCTAAAACCATAATTAGTGGTAATTGTATAAAGTTAATATCAATATATCAATATTTCTTCATTGGTGGGCAAGCCCACCCTATAGCTTTTCATTCTAAGTCCAAATATATTGTCATAACTTTAATTCAAGCATCATGTCTTTACTTCTTTTCATCATTTGTCGGTTACTGCCATAGATTCCAAGTGCTGCGCCTGCAAGATCGGTACGGGGTTGATTTTGCTTAGTTCTTTTGCCACTTGCAGGCCTTGATCAAATATCTCAGCTAACTTGTGAGAGACATTGTGATCAGTAAATAATTCGAAAATTGTTTGTGCAGATTTTTTCGAAATAGAGAAAGGAGAGGCAGCTGTTGGTGCTTTCTTATGAATGCCTTTCACCGCAGCAGCCAGTAACAGCATACTCTTGGCAACATCTTTGGATGCATCTTGTTGCTGATCAATTGCAAAATTCCGTATGTGATAAGTGCAGATAACGCCTATATTTATAATAATCAATTCCGGAAAGTTGCCCGATAGTTGCGCAATCTCAAATAACTGTTTTTTATCATCGACTTGATCCAGAGCATGCATTATGGAGTCGCTAACATTATCTAGCCATGTCCTCACCATTTCACTGAATTCAGAAGGAGCATAATACCAATCCTGTTTAAACAACGATTCCAAAGCTTGTTCAGACACCCTGGGGTGTAAACCGGTTAAATACAACATATGGTCAGCCAGGTCATGTATAAATAGTTGCCAAAGAGTGGTTGTTGAATTTTTCAAACAGGCAATTGGATCTTTTATGCTGGTTTGTATCTCTGCCATCATGACACTAAAATTAAGACACCCTTCCAGGTTTTTTGCAGCACTCAATAAATCGCAACACAAACGAGATGCCTGACTAGCAGACTGTGGGTTTACTAGACAGCTATTGTGCAAAGGTTGCTCATATACTAGAGACCAGGTCTGTTGCCATTGATCTGAAACGGGGGCTAAAAGTGAGCTTGACCCACTGAGTCTTGTGCGTTCTTTCAGTAAAAACAATGCGGCTTCCAATAAGCGCGGTAGATCTGCTAAATCCCTTTTATCAAAATGGTCCTTAAATCTATTTAAATTGAATAATTCACCACAGGCAATATGACGACAAAGATAGCTTTCTACAGGGTTTTCCTTACCAAAAGCTTTCTGCAAAAGTGACAACTGCTCTTTGCGACCCAGTACATCCCGCAAGACTTCGGCTAACTCCACTCGATAGCCTGCGTTTCCTATCCAATATCGGTAAGGTGCATCCGTTTTTTTCAACAATATTAAGCCTTCTGCCTTTTCTACACTGCTTCCATTTCTTTCAAATTCAGCTGAATCCAATTGGTCTTTTTCTTCTGATGGTAACAAGTGTGCAAACGGAAACAGACCAGTGATATCATTGTCAATATTAAGTTTGCCCTCAACCTCCAGCTTTCTCAGTTTTATAAATGAAAAGCTGGTGGAGCCCAAGATCAATGTAGGCAAATAATTGAGAAGAGTAAACCTATTGTAGGCTAAAGTATTGGCAAGTTTATTAAATTCTTGTTTGGCGGTATCATCACTTACATCCGCTATTTGCTCCCACCCCAGTATCTTGGCTAATCGGAACAATGAGTCATTATCATCATCACTATCATTAACTACAGCAGATTGCATTGTGGGTTTTGCAACAAACTCTGTATTGGTATTCACCTCGATATTATCTATCTTAAAATCCATACTAAATGCCTCTTGGGCGTGTGTGTTTTTATCAGGAATCTGTTCTGCTACTGGATCATCTACCAACCAAGCTCCATTGAATTGGGCACTTTTTGAAAATCCCTGCTGTGCTTTATTATTTGCAAACCATACATTAAGAAAGGCAGTCGGTAAATAAGGCAAACCAGGGACACGGGTAATAATCAATAGAGTCTGATTGTGACGGCGCAGGCTAAACAGATCTCGTAGACGTGCCATATCATGATATCTTTCCTCGCTGTCATTGTTAATATTCCAACCAACTACATTGCGCAGGTCAATAATGACCATGGCTGGTGCACGCCACCATGGCCCGAAAAGCTTGCGACGAATCCAATAATGCCAGCCGTTTAAACTGTAACTGTACTTTTTGAGAAATACCCTGACAGAGTTCAAATGAAAGTTTGAAGAAATGAAGTTATTCAGCCATTGTGGTATCACCTTTAAATGATACAGGGGAGGCAAAAGTCGATTGAGCAAAAAAGCTGTGCTTAACAACATGATTATTACAAAAGTAAATAACAAACCCAGATCACTGGCAAAGCTGGATATGGTGAGAGATTCATACCAATGGATGGATGTATTTTTCACAACAGCTGGAAGTGATGCGAAAAACAGCCCCGCTTCGTTGAAAAAGAAAACGACTAGATTGCCTATATCAGCCATATCTTTTGGTAATAAACCTGCAGGATAATCTTTAATATATGCCACCAGCACAGGCATGCCCATAAGTAATAAAATCACTGTTGTGATAACAGCTGGATGATAAAGCCATATGGCTAAACGATTCGCCCCGCGATTCCACCACTGCTCTTCTACTGAGACCAGTGCTGCATCCAGTTGGTCAGCAAAGCCTGGGTCAACCCCTGCTTCATAAGCAGCACAATCTATCTGTATCTTTTTAACAGTTTTTACTTTATTAACCAGCTTAATTGAGCCATCTATGCTTTTAAGTGCCTGATCTACACTGTTATCGTGTCCTGCTGATACCGCAACAGTCCAAACAGGCACTGATAAATCCTCACCTTCACCTTGCCAAAATTGATGAAATTGATCCACAAACGCCGCAAGTAATGTCCCGAAAGGCGAGTTATTTCCCTCACTGCTATCCGTATTGATAGTGGGTAGCACCTTGGAAACTATATTGAATAGGCCATCATTAAGCATGATATTATAACAGTCCTGTCGCGAACTGGAAGCTTCTGGTATCTTCCAATCAAGGGCTTCAGGAACATTAGTACCTTGCCAATAACGGTCAAAACATTTATTACAGCCACTGGTGAGAAAATCCGCTACAGCCTCAACTTTTGGATCATTCTCTCCCAGCGATTTAATCAATTCGTTATTGGGTCGTTTTGTTAATAGCTGTTGTCGGCGTTGCTCAAAATCATCGGGCTCATGTGTACTGTTGTCTATATTTGGAGAGATAATACCCTTGGGGAATACTTTTGGGGTACCATCAATGGTAATTTGCTGATCCGTTGATTCAATTCTATTACCATGTTTGTTGTCCCAACAGTGATTGTTTTGCGCTGTACCATTGCTGGCTTCAAATATTATACCAAATTTTTGGTTGTGATGACTGTGGTTATCTAATAACTTAACTTGAGAATATAGCTACTTTTCAGAATTCGTTGACAAAACATACTGAACAATTACTAAAATGTACATTAATGACTATACACCATGACGCCTATAGAGGCAATTATTAGTCAATTTGTTGTTTAAACCTGTTAGTAGTTAGTGGCCTGAACTTTCAGAATTTCGAAGCTTCTTAACACAATAGCTGTTTAAACTTTCACCAATAATCATAGCATTCACACTCAATTGCTCATGCAATTGTTCGCCAACACGAAGATTAAACTTACCAGAGTATGTCTTGTCTGCCGTTGCTTTTGGCAGCGGGTTGCCATCTTTTTGATAAATCTCTAGCCATTCATCAACAACAGTGCAGAGCTGCGCATAGACTTTTGCCTCGTCATCACCATGAACACCACCCAACATTAGACCAGGACAATAACCAATATAACAGTTGTCTTGTATAGACCATTTTACAATTTTTAAATACTTATCACTTATTTTCATTTGGAAACCTCACCAATTGCTATCTTAACTGCCTTAATTTGATAGGGCTTTGCATCATCGCCACTTTTTCCACTGATTGTTATTTTTGATCCTTTACTGTGTGAAAAATTACGATGACTGCCTTTTCCTCCACGATTTTTAAAACCTGATTTCTGTAATTGACTAATTAATTCTCTTATTTTTGGAGGCATGATTTATAGTACTATATTAGTACCATTATTGCAATACTGTATTGTTTAATTTGCAAACTGATAATGAGGGGAGCTTAGAGTTTTTCTTGTGATTCCTAATCATTTTTATAACTCTAGCATCTGCCTAAATTTAATTGACTGACGACGGGATATTTCAACTTGGATATTATTTTTCAAGGTTATTTTTAATGTGCCTTTAAACCATACTTCAACATTATTTATGTGTTTTATATTGATGATTTGCTGTCGATTGGCACGAAAAAAGAGTTTATCTGGTAAACTTTTTTCTATTTGATTAAGGGACTTATAAATCAGTGGCTGCTTATTATCAAAATATACAGTGGTGTAATTACCCATGATTTCAAAAAGTGTGATTTGACCAAGGCTCATCATCCAGCACTGCTCGCCTTCTTTAATAAAGACCTGGCTTTTTTCGGTTAAGCTTTTTTCATTACTATCACTCTGCTTTACCATTAAATGGGGTAATAATTTATCCATGGTCTTGGAAAATCGACTTTGGCTAATCGGTTTTAAAAGATAATCAAAAGCGTTATGTTCAAATGCTTTGATGGCGTATTCATCATAGGCAGTGGTGAATACCACTATTGGCAGCTGATCCAAGGATTCCGATAAATCAAAACCATTCTTGCCAGGCATATTGATATCTAAAAAAATCAGTGTCGGGTTGTGCTGTTTTATTAATTGAGTGGCCTTATCAACATTTTCTGCTTCGGCTATTATTTCAATCTGGGGATGGCTTTTTAAAAGCTCTTGCAGTTCGATCCGTGCCAGACGAGAATCTTCAACAATAATCGCAGAAATTTTGATCACATTTTTTTTCATGACAACGGCAACTTGATCATAGCAAAAACTTCATTATCTTGCTGTGACAGACTAAAAGATGCATTGTCCTGATAGAGTAGTTTTAATCTTTTTTCGATGTTCTTTAAGCCCACTTTTGTAGTGCCACCTGGCTTTAGCAGTTGACCCGTATTTGTGACTTGTATTTGTAATGTTTTGTCATTTTCAGTTATTTTCAAAGTAACCAGACCACCTTTGTGTTGATTCGCAATACCATGCTTCACGGCATTTTCAATCAGCATTTGAATAACCATAGGTGGGATTTTATTATTGAGCAAAGTTTCCTTAACTTCAGAGTCGTATTGCAATCTTTCTTCAAACTGAATTTTTGACAAAGCTATATAGTTATCTACCATTTGCAGTTCTTCACTAATGCTAATGGTATCTATATTGTCTTTGTTAAGTGAATATCTCAAAATTTCGGATAAACGTGTGATCATGTCTCTGGCTTTATAGACATCTTCCAGCATCAGTCCACGAATATTGTTTAAACTATTGAACAAAAAATGTGGATTGAGCTGCCCTTTTAAAGTGTTTAACTGTGACTCTTTTAATTCTGCCTGTAATTGTAGGCTCTCAACCCTTTCTAAGCGCATTCTTACGGTAATTTTTATCAATAGATATAAAGCCAGCCAAAAAAACAAAAAGGTCAGTATATTCAGGAAACTGACGAATATAATAAATTTAGAGAGCTCATAAACGCTATCGTTTAATAAATTGTAAACGGCTACAAGTGAAAGCATCAATAAGGTAAATACTGTAGCAAACACCAATAACCCAAAGATTAATTTTATGACATCAGCCTTTCTAAATTTTATAAATGAAATATTATGTTTGAGATAGTGCCGAAATAAGGTTGAACAAATTATTCCTGATACGAAAAAGACCAAACCTTCAAGGATAATATATTTGTCATTTATGCCTGTATTAGATGATAACTTCCCCCATGTATTAAGAGTCGAAGGTATGCCCCAGCCAATGATTTGTAAAGTCCAAAATATTTTATTCATTGTTGCTATTCAGAATAATTTGAAACAGTAGCAGTATTGGCTCATTTTTATCAGTAAAGCTGTTTGAGCTAATTAAATTATTATTAATTTTTATGTTAATAACTGAAACTCCTTTGTAAACGATAATATTGATGT
>JAESTH010000054.1 GCA_016763695.1 Alcanivoracaceae bacterium | reverse complement strand
TTATTACACTTACAAACAATTATAGCTTTTTTAATCATACCTGCTGCTATTGCTGGTATGCTTTCTATACAACGAATTCAAATAACAAACCTGTCTCAACAATTAAAAACCTTATATTTGCTGGGATTCAGATATAACTATATTTGGCTATCGCTCTTTTTAAGATCATTAGCCAATGGGGTTTTAGCTTTTATTTTAGCAACATTACTGATCATGATTTTTATCAAGGACAGAGTAGTAGAAATAGATCTGGGTATGCAATTAACATACATAAGTTTTGAAATTAATTTATTAACTTTTAGTATTATATTTATTGTAGTCTGTGGCATTATATTAATTTCCAGTTATTTTTCAAACTTAAAAAAAGCATTAGTATAAATGGTTAATAATATGAAAAACAATGATAAAAGGAAAAATGCAGCCTTCAAACAAAATAAACTTGATGAGCTATTTTCAAAGTTAAAAAAACAATTAGATGATTTAAATTTCTTTTCAAAGTACTGGGAAAAACAACGTCTCTATATAAATCATGCCTACAGCATAGAGTCTTCCAAAAAGCTATTTAACGTAGAAAATTTTGATTCACTCTTAACCAGTGGCAGTCTAATGAACCCTCATCTTGATATAGTTGAAAATGGTAGCAAGATGGAATCGCTATATACAAATTCTCCAAGCCCAACTACTGATGTACTTGATGTTCTTAACAGGTATAAGACAGGTGCCACAATTAGAGTTCCACATATAGAGTTATTTATGCCAGACTTACAACTTTATTGTAAAAGTTTGGAAAATTACTTTGGTATCCCTATTCGTGCAAATTTATATATGACACCTCCTTTCAGTCAGGGGTTTCAGCCTCATTTTGATTTAGATGATATTTTAGTTTTCCAAGCTCATGGTAAAAAGATCTGGTCATGCCATACAAGTTATAGCAATAGCCAGCCTCTCCCAAACAGAGATATGACATTTAATGAGTCACTACATCGCTCAACGGGCATTCCTGATGAAATAGAGTTAAACCAGGGCGATATGTTATACCTCCCACGTGGTTTTATGCACGAGGCCAGAACCGAAGAGCAAGATTCAATACATATTACCTTCGCCTTTATTGGAAATTATCTGGGTGAACTCATGCAACAAATGATCAGGGCCAAATCAATAGAAGATGTCAGCTTTAGAAATTTGATAAGAGTTCCTCAAAAAGTTAATGATGAATTTATACTTGACCAGTTTAAACTGTTCCAGTCTGAATTTAAAAAATTGAATGATAAAAAACTTTTAATTAATTCATTGAATTACGTAAAACATTCTTTTGATAAACACAGAAACCCACAACTAAAAGGCGGTTTGATGGCTATATTAAATAATGAAAATTAACTAAAATATATTTTGTTTAGTGTGTATTATATTAGCCAAAAACTCTCTTTATACGATTGTATTTATTTGAATAATTTGTTAATATAGTATAGTCCACTAACTACTTGTATAGTGCCTGTGATATATAAATATGTTAAGCCATGTTTAGCGCATTGTACGTTTGACAGTTGTTAGTTTTAAAATAAGAAATTAGTATTACAAAATGGTTGGAGTGTAAAATGAACAAATCAATTGGTACAGGAATCGGCTTAGGAATAACTTTTTTTATTGTATTTTGGCAAGTCATGGATAATTTAGCTATCGCTATTGCCGTGGGTGTTGCGTTGGGTGTTGTCTTTTCTGCAGTTGGCAAAAAAAAGAAGACAAAAAAAGAAGAGTAAACAATTGATATCGTGAAGTTACAAATTTGAGTTGACTAATCGATCAGTTACGTTATTAATGCGAATTATTGCTTGTATCATATTCAATAAATAACTAAAGTTATCAGCTTAATGTATGTAGTGCTTATGGTGTTTTTTTGCCATTTTAGTTTAAAACCTGTAATCTAAAGTATTGTTGACAATTAAGCTACTGACTACAAATTTCGTCTAAAATACAATATGATATATAATTTCAAACTAAAATACAGTTCAAGAAATAATGGAGTTCATTTGAAAAATGGGCAACAGCATAGCTAAAACAATAAGTAATATCATCATGCCAACTATTAAGATGGCAACTGGTTGCAGGATGCTGACTATTGATGTGAGCTTGTGGTTGACATCACGCTCTTGGGTGTCGGCAGCACGCTCTAGCATTTCACTGAGTATTCCTGACTGTTCGCCTGAATTGATAAGACGAATCGTCATCGGCGGGAAATAGCCATTGGCTTTGAGCGACTTGCTTAAACTGGAGCCTTCTCGAACTTGGGCTGCAGTTTTTTCTATGGATTGTTTTATGGCTAAGTTTTTGATAACTTTACTGGATAGTGACAGTGCCTGTACTATCGGTACAGTACTTTTGGTTAATATACCTAAGGTTCTGGTAAATCTTGCTGACTGGGCTATACGGATAAAACTGCCCATAATTGGTAGCTTTAATAAAAATTTATGCCATTTGAATTTAAAATCTTTATTCTGTAATGCACCGATAAAACCTAATATTGCCACCATCAATACAATCAGCATAACCAGACCATAATGCCTGACCCAATCACTGAGACTGACCAAAGCGCGGGTAATTAATGGGAGCTCAGCGTTGTTGTTTTCAAACACCTGTATCACTTTCGGTACAATGTAAACCATCAGGCCTGATACCACGGCAACGGAGGTCACTATTAATATCAATGGGTACAATAATGCCATCCATGACTGTTTGCTCATGTCTTCTCTTTTCTCAAGGTATTCTGCCAGTCTTAACAGAACCTCATCAAGATTACCTGATTGTTCACCGGCTTCAACACTGGTTGTAATTAACTCATCAAAAGCTTTGGGAAATAGCTCCATAGCATAGGCTAATGGATGTCCTTCCATCAATTTTGCCCTAAGTATTATCAGTATTTTTTTGGAATTTTTATGATCACTTTGTTCAGTAATTGTGATCAATGCCTCATCCAGTGGTAATCCTGCCTTTAACAATGTTGAGAGTTGCCGAATAATGATGGGAAGCTCTCCGGCCCGCAGGGTGGTTTTGTGTTTTTTACCAACATCGGTATTTATGCTTGCATCAACTCTTTCTATTTTTACCGGGATAAGGTTTTGATCACGCAACAGCTGACGCACATGTTTTTCTGTATCTGCCTGTATGATTCCTGTTTTGTTTTTGCCGGCCTGATCTAGTGAGCTGTATTCAAAAGCATCCACAATATTTAGTCCCTATGTCACTCTTAATATTTCGTCAGCAGAAGTCAGCCCTGCGCACATTTTATCTATGGCATCCTGTCGAATAGAGGGAGATGATTTTCTTGCCAAAGTTTCTAGCCTTTGTTCTGAGGCACTTTTATGTATCAGTGCTTTCATTTTTTCATCTATGCTAATAAGTTCATAAATTCCCATGCGTCCAGAATAAGCATCCTGAATTTGCAACCTCTCATCCGCTTTATACAGTGTTTGTGGCTCTATTTTAAATAATTTACACTCATTTGCATCTGGCTGATAGGCAATTCTGGTTTGAGGGTCAAGAACCCTGACTAGCCTTTGGGACAATACAGCTTTGACACTGGATGCCAGCAAGAAAGGTGGCACGCCCATATCAACTAATCTGGTAATGGCTCCAACTGCAGTATTTGTGTGTAACGTAGACAATACCAAATGACCTGTAAGACTGGCTTGTACTGCAATTTCTGCTGTTTCCAGATCACGTATTTCACCTATCATGATCACATCTGGATCCTGACGTAATATGGCTCGCAAACCTTTGGCAAAGGTCATGTCAATTTTAGAATTAATTTGTGTTTGACTGATTCCACCCAGATAGTATTCGACAGGATCCTCTACGGTCATGATGTTTCTACTTCTGTCATTGATGGTTTCAATGGCCGCATACAGCGTGGTGGTTTTACCTGAACCCGTTGGACCTGTGACTAAAACAATGCCATGTGGCAGATTAACCAGCTCTTTCATTTGCTGTAAATTGTCTTTATTCATACCCAGATGACTTAAGTCCAGTTGCGCTGATTGTTTATCCAATAATCGCATGACGATTCTTTCACCAAAAGCTCCAGGGATTGTTGAGACACGTACATCAACTGAGCGGCCTGCAATTTTTATTGATATTCGCCCATCTTGTGGCAGACGTTTTTCAGAGATATCCAGTTTGGACATGATTTTTATTCTGGAACTTATCAATGGCGCAATGGCTTTTGGTGGCGCGATGACTTCCTGTAAGGTACCATCCACTCTGTATCTGACTGATACAATATTTTCAAAAGGTTCAATGTGGATATCTGATGCATTGAGTTTTACCGCATCTGATAACATGGCATTAATAAGCCTGATAATTGGTGCATCATCATTGCTTTCTAGCAAATCCTCAGGCTCTCCAAGATCATCGGCGATTTCTGCCAAGCCTGGCTGGTTATCAAAGTCAATCACATCATCTGATAATGATTTTTGCCCCTGGTATAATTTTTGAATAACATTTTTATATTCAACTTCTGTATATACATGCGCATCTACCATGCCACCAACATGCCGCTGTAACTCATCAATGGTGGTGGTTGGAGCGGTCTCAGATAATGCCAGTACTGCTGTGCCATTATCCCACTTTTCTATGGTTCCACCACGTTTTCTGGCAAAGCCGTAGCTTGGCAATTTGGCCTGTAGTTCGCTAGTCATACTACCTTTGTTATCCCACTTGTATCGTTCATCATCAATTTTTATTTCTAATTAATTTTTTCAGGTAAAATGATGCTACCTTTTGAAAATTCTGTTTCATTAACTTTCTGTAACTGTTGATTACGAATATCATCATACATTTTATTGGTGATTTCTGTCTGATTTTCAGCATCCAATATCAGGGGATGGATAAAAATCATCAGGTTACGTTTGACCCTGGTTTTCTTTTTATGTCTAAACAAATTTCTCAACACTGGTATATCTCCAAGTAAAGGTACTTTTTGAATATCTTCCTGAATGGTATCGTCTATCAAACCACCTAACACGATAACACCATCGTTAGCTACCATCACGGACGTTGTCAGGGTTCTTTTGTTAGTGATTACATCAATGGCAGTTGCCGATGATGAAAGACTGGAAACTTCTTGTGCGATATCCAGCACAATCTGATTGCCTTCGTAAATATGTGGTGTCACAGTAAGTGATATACCTATGTCTTACGTTGAATGGTAGAAAATGGATTGGTTGCGCCTTCATTGCCACCAGTATTGGTAAATTGACCAGTTAAAAAAGGCACTTCCTGGCCAACTGACAGTTTGGCTTCCTGGTTATTTAATGTGACTAATGATGGCGTGGACAAGATGTTATTATTACTATTTTTTGCTAAGGCAGATAACAGGGCGCCTATTTGTGCAGTGCCATCTTCGTTTAGAGAACTGACATAACCAACATTTAAACCGCCATTAATCCCACCTGTAGGGTTTAGTATGTTTCCTATAATACCGTAGTTTGTTCCTCCGATCACACCACTGTCACCATTAATTTCACTTAATAGACTCTGCCACTGGAAGCCAGCTTCTTTTGAATAATCTACGGTTAGTTCAACTATGATTGCCTCAACCAAAACTTGCGGCCTTCTCACATCCAGTTGCTCTATTGCGTTTAGCAGGTTTTTAAAGACTGTAGGCGGCGCATTAATAACCAGCGAGTTGGTCTCTTTATGTGCCTGAATTGTAGCCGTCTGGTTTGATGCACCATTTTCACCCTGTGACCGTTGAGATGCATTGGCCATGGTTTCCAAAATAGGAACCAATGATTCAGCATCTGAATATTTAAGCTTTATCACTTGCGACTGTGTGTTTGTTTCCAATGGGCTGTCCAGCTGGGCAATTAGTGTCTGAATTCTTAATTTCAGTGAGGGGTCAGCATTGATAATCACCGAATTTGTGCGTTCATCTGCTACTATTTTAGCTTTACCATTTAAAGTTGAATTGCCTGTATCCAACAAGGTTTCTGTGGTTTGTGCAACTTCACTGGCACGGGCATATTGCAAAGCAATCATATCTATCGACGAATCGGATTTACGATCAATTCTACTAATTATACCGATCATTCTTTCTACATTTTTTGCACGATCCGATATGATCAATATATTGCTTTCTTTATGCGCAATGATTTTGGCCTTTTGATTGGTAAT
>JAESTH010000024.1 GCA_016763695.1 Alcanivoracaceae bacterium | reverse complement strand
ATAATATAGGGACGTCTCATCATAAAACACAAAGATTTTATGTATTTGGTCCGTAATTTTCGAGTCCAGCTTTGACGCCAGGATTGCATTCGGATGCTGCCTTTAGTCAATAGGATATTAATGGGTCGATAAAATAACATCCATAAATAAATTAAATATTTGATGGGATTAAAACGGCTTCGAACAATGACTCGTTTGACCCTTTTTTTCCTCTCTTCACTACCGATCACATGTGAAGGTAAAATCCAAAAGGCTTCAATTAAACTGATAGCCAACCCCAGAGTGACAACAAAAGGAATGACAAACATAAAAGACCCTAATATGCCCGGTAACAACATCAAAGGCAAAAAAGCGGCCATCGTTGTTAGAACACCGGCTGTTACAGGTGCTCCCACCTCACGTAATGCGGCTAAGGCCGCACTTAAACCATCGGCTCCACGTTGCATACGATAATAAATGGCCTCAACCACAACCACCGCATCATCGACTAACATGCCAAGTACAATCACTATACCAAGTAAGACCGAAACATTCAAAGTGTTACCGGTCATATTCAACACCCAGAGAGTACCTGTAATAGAGAAAACAATTCCCAAGGTTACAAAAAAGGCGATTTCGAATCCTAAAAATAACCAACAAACAAACAAGACCAAGATCAAACCCAAACCCGCATTGGTTTGCATAATCGATAAAGCTGATCGAGTCTGAATAGTTTGATCGTCTGCTAAAATCAATTTAATTCCCAAATCAGACACTTGTTGGTTTTTATCTTCAATATAGGCATTGATACGGTCAACCAACTCAAGGGTGTTAACCATGGATACTTTTGTCACCGCCATAGAAACGGCAGGCTGTCCTTGGTAAGATGCCAACTGAGCAGCATCTTCACGTGAGCGAGAAATGCTGGCAACACTGTCTAAAGTTACGGCACTTCCAGCAACAGCTGGCAACTGAATTTGTGCAATTAAACTGGGTTGATCTGTTGTCCCTGCCACTCTCACTAACCATTCATTTCCTGCCACCTGAGCACTGCCTGCCGAGACATCTTTAAAAGCATCTCGCACAGTATCTGCCAATTGTTCCGCATTCAATCCATGAGCAGCCAAAACACCAGGATCAAACTCTACATGAAACTCAGGGTCATGCAACCCCGATGGAGTGACTAGATCGACTCCACGTAAGCCTTCTAAATCTTCTTTAACTTTACGTGCTTGTTTTCTTAATACTTCATCATCAGCTTGGCCTGTCACGACCACCAAAGCAGTAGGAAAACCATTTGATGTCGTCAATTCCAGAATCAATGGATCATCTGCATCATCAGGCAATTCTGAACTGGCTTTATTCTGTATCTCGCGCCTAAGATCATTAATTCTCTTATCAAAATTTCGATCACCAATGTCTCGGAAACGCACCAAAATATTTGATACCGATTCTCGTGATGTTGAGCTGGTAAAACTGATGTCCTGTACATTTTTGATAGAGTCTTCTAAAGGCGAAGTAACCAGTTTTTCAACATCCTCAGCAGAGGCTCCAGGTAGTACTGTACTGATGTTAATCCAATAAAAATTGATTTCCGGATCCTGTTCTCTAGGCATGATCATATACGAAATCAGTCCCATTGTAACGATGACAGAGAATAAAATATTGACTAATGGATGATTGGTGAGTAATCTTGATAACATTGTCAGTGCCTCACTTGAGCGTGATTGCTTGGCCATCTTGCAATCGTTCTCTACCACCAATAATAACCTGCCAATTAGGTGAACTGTCTATGGGTGTCGGTCGCCCTTCTTGTGAATTCGGTAAAGGCATAAACTTCGCTGTACCTTGTTCAAATATAAACACACCTAATTTTCCATTGCGCTTAACCAATAAATCAGCAGATAATAATTGTCCCTTGAGATACCAAACCAATTGGCCGGTTTGACCAATCAAAACTTCTTTATTGAGGGGTTTGAATCGAGCAGATTGTAGGCCTGATTGTTGCCCAATCACACGACTTAATTGGATCAATTCGACTCGGCTTTCAATGTCTTTGTTAACAAACATCATTCGGTCAGCATGCTTCAATTGCTTAGCCAAATGGCTAGGGATATCTGCATACACTTGTTTGTTAGTGGTTTGCACCAATGTAACCACAGGTGAATTCATGACCAACAATTGGCCGAGTTGTGCTTGACGAACTGTAATTATTCCATCAAAAGGTGCAGTAATTTTAGTTTTATCAACTTGTCGAAGAGCCGATCTACTCGCCGCTTTAAGACGCGATAAATCCGCTTTATAAACCGCCACATCTGTTTCTCTTGCTAATAAATCATCCGCAGAAACATACTGACCCTGTTTTAATTCATTGGCACGCTTTAGTCTCAACTCCGCTTGAGTCAATCTGGCTTTTGCGGCTTGAACATGTGCTTTTGTTTGATCCAATTGCAAGTTAACATCAATTTTATCCAGGCTGACCAATAAATCACCTTTTTTAACCTTATCACCTACATCTGCGTGTATTTGGCTGACTGTAGCAGTTAATTCTGAAGACAATTGGGCGGCATTTAATGCTTTTACTTCGGCATTAGCAGTTAATCGACGTTCAATCAGAACCTCTTTTAAAGGTTTCACCGTAACAGCTACTGAAGGCTGTTGCTGAGCCTGAGAAATAAGGGTAAAAAAAACTAAAAACCAAATCCGCATATTAAAAACCTCTGTTATTCTAAATGACACTCATTTTCATCATTTAGTTGGAAGGCAACATTTTAATACATACACCACTAATTTTGTTTAATCATGAGGAAGAAATAAACAAAATATTCACTTCTGGGAGCTTGTCCGAGAAGACACACCTTTTTATTACATGATGACAATATGCTGAATGAAACTATCTAAACCTGAACGATTTTTAGACAAAAAAAACACCAAGTCCACGATTGAGAGCTTGGTGTATTTATAGCTGTTTTTGAGTTTTTTCTTTATTTTATTTTTTTTTTTTAAAAATTTCAACATGAAAGCAGCAATTTCATCGCATTTTTCTTCTCTGGCAATATAGACCTGTATTGATTAAATTAAAATCTAAGTTCTGTAAATCTTTTTTATATGGGTGTGCGCCTTCAGCAGAAAATATATAATCATTCTTACACCAAACGATCAGTGTTGGTGGTTGATGATCTCTAAAATATTGTTGCCATTGTGGATATAATGGCACATTTTTTCTGTAATCATAAAACAGGGCTAATTGTCTTTCATTATTTTCAGGTCTGTTCAAATGTTGTCAATCAAGGTTCCAATTATCTGGGTTGATGAGTGATTTGTTTTGTACCCCATGCGTGTACTGCCATTCTAATCCTGCCAGCGCATGGAACCTTTCCAATGACTTGCCATTTTCAAGTGTCTATTCATCCCTACTTTACTTTTTAACGCTGTAAAGATTTCTTGTGTTTCACTTTGTGCTTCATCAAAGCTTAATGGTTTAAGTACGTTCATTGTTTTTTCCTCTTTTTGTTTT
>JAESTH010000235.1 GCA_016763695.1 Alcanivoracaceae bacterium | reverse complement strand
TGCCTAACTGCGATAAACATGGGTTAGGCTCAGGAACAACAGGGATACAATCATTATTGACCCAACATGGAACTGATGCATCAAATGAGGAGGAGGCTCTAAGACTGGCCGGTGAGCTAGTGACATCAACTAAATAGCTTTGTACAAGATGAGCCCTGCCTGTGTATGGAAATTCTTGATGGTAATCGGTTTTGCTTAAAGTACGGTTGTTAGCATCAAATATTTCAACGGTTTTGAATCCTAAAAAGCCACGGCCACCTGCCTGTAATTTACCACCGTAATAATGATAGTCAAATGATTGGTTCCAATTTTCTAATGGAATTGACGGACCTGACAAATTGGCATTAGCCACATCATAGGCGGGCATGTCTCTTGTGTAATTAGCCACCAGAGACATCTGTGAATTAAAATCAAATACCGGTGTTACTCCACTTGCAAACCAGGCATTGACAGAGTTATTGGCTTTGGTATAGACACTACTATCGGACATGCGTTTGTATTCTATAGCATAGTGATCGCCCAAACCTTCGGTAATTGAGGTGATTTTGTCTCTGGGAGCTGTGGCACCCTGAGGGTTTGTGCCCAGGGATTGATAGACTTTGACTTTTTTATTGTCATTCTCATCTACTTTAAATAGTAGATGATCCTGTAGACCATCATTATTAGTATCTAAAAATTGATTTTGGGCAATTTTATATTTTTTATCTCGATCCTCAGTAGATAAATTATTAAATCCGGCAGTTGTATTGGTCGCTACCCAGGCTGTTGAGGCGGCAGGGAAAGTTATTTTACCCTGGGCTTTTTGCTGTAACTTGACTGACCATGTTGAATCATCATGATCTCCCTCGGCAAATAACAAATCAATCAAGCCATCACCATTGTAATCAATGAAAGTATCGTGGTTGACATTATCATCTACATCTTTTTCAATATATTGTGAGTATATGAGATCACCACCATAGAAGTCATCTCCCTGGTATCGGTCATAACATTCAAAGGTTTTATTACCTGAACCATTTGGCAAAATATTAAAAAAGCATATTTCCTGTGATCCATCAGCATCTAAATCAATGAAAGTCGGTTGAGATATGGCTCTTGAACACAATAATATATCAGCACAAGCAGGTTGGCCTGCCAGGTATGAAATATCATACTCCCAGTTTCCATCTTCGTTGCTGATTAAAGTTGCAATATTCCAGACATAAAATTCAAATATTTCTCCAGTCATACAGCCTTGACCCAGGTCATGACAAACCGTGTACTCGCCTTTGAATAACATTTCTGAAATGCCATCGCCATTATAGTCAAAGAAATCAACCAGCTCATTTAATTGAAGCTCATGACCAGGAAAAGGATCTTCATTATCATACTCGTAATCTGTTAAATCGTATTGAAAATGTCGGGCTGGACCCGTATAAATGTCAGCCAGGTTATGGTTTGGATCAGCACCCATATTATTGTTATATATATAAAATGCCAGGTTACCGCTGATACTGTCAAACTCTTCTGAAATAGCCTCAGGTAAACCATCGCCATTTAGATCAAAATATTTGAGTATCTGAATATTCTCCAAACCATTTAAGGGCACACCTTCATCATAGCCATTACCATTCCAGAGGTAGACGACCTTGTTGTGGCTGATAAAATCAGTAAAGCCATCGCCATTGATATCGACTTTATCCGCTGTTTTAATATCCAGATCATTGGGTATTGATGTTTCATCTATTATCTCAAAGCCACTGCCATCGGCTTTGGTTAAGGCTATTCTTTTTAAGGTTCCACCACTGGCTTTATCATAGGTAATGTAAAAGTCTTTTAAACCATCGCCATTGGCATCATATGTTTCTGTTTTATAATCACCCTGAAGATTTGTATTAGGGTCAACAAATACCGCATCAAAGGTAAGAATTGGCGTGATTGCTGTGGCATTAATGCTGTCATCTGCTCTGGTTTCCCAGTTAAAGTTTGTTGCCTCAAAACAGGTAATCAAGCTTGAATCTGTACATTCTTTGATAGATGTGAGCAAATCATTACCCGTTGAATCAGAATCGTTATAGGTAAAATCGTAGCTTCTTATAAATTCACTACCTACCTTAGAGTCTATTCTTTGTAAGCTTCTGTTGTTAATCAACTGGAGGATACGTGGTTCAGTAGAGATCACTTTTGAGACCGTGGTCGTATCTAATATTAGCGGTTTAGTTGAATATATAAACTCAATGGTATTTTTATATATCTGGTTTACTGTGGTATTTGCAGAGTAATAAACTTTTTTTGGATAAAACTCGATGACCGGCTCACTAAAGCCTGCTACTACTCCTGAATAGTAGGCAAAATCATAATAATTGCCAGAGACATCGATGACCCGTGACTGTGCCCAAGCAAAGGCTGGGTTATTGGCTGCTGTGGCTGTTAGACCTGAATCGACATAGGCACTGGATTCTTCATTGCTGCCTAATCCACAATTACCATAATAGCTGGTATTACCATTTTTATGCTGTGCGGTAAAACATTGTGGTCCACCGCCCTGCGCTCCTGTGGAAGTATAAAGGGTAAAGTCATTGAGTTCTGTTTCATAAGTCGCACCATCTGCTCCATAAATCCCTGACTTTAAAAACAGTCTTTTACCATCAACACAGAATTTATCCGTGGCACCGAAATTAACACTCATGACCAAAGGATCATTGCTGCTGGCATCATAATCCTGATCATATGTTTGTGGGCATCGGTTGATGACTGAATAGCCTCCAATTGACCAGCCCTTACCCATAGATGATTTTGAGGCTTGTGAGCTATAACTCAAGGTTACGTTTGGCACCATGCCACCACTGGCAGCGGCAGTAATAACAGCTATTGAATAATTGGCAGCTCCATTGGGGGATACACTGAAGTTGCCCTTAGTAGAACCGACTTTAGATGAAGCCCCTGGTGCTGTGGGTAAATCTGATAGTTCCAGTATGCCATTGCCATTACCGCCTGCGGCTGTGCCATCTGGGCCTATGTTAGATGTTTCACTACTTGTTACCAGATTTTGATCTACTGTGCAGTCACTAATACAGGGCAGAACAGTCAGTAATTCTGATTCTGCAATAGCCACAGTTCCCGAGGAATTGGCAGCATAGCTATCTTTGTGTAACTCAAACCTAAAATCTCCAGCAACCATAACATCACACT
>JAESTH010000234.1 GCA_016763695.1 Alcanivoracaceae bacterium | reverse complement strand
TTCAAATTGGCAATACCTTCAAGCTGAATTTCCTGATGAATATTTACAAGCAGTGCTGTATAGAGCTGAAAAAAAAGAAACTTTAGAAGGTTATATAACTCCAATATATTCACGTATACTTGCATTTATTTTAGATTTTTTGATAGTATTTTTCTTCGTTTCTGGGTTTGATTTAATTTTTAAAAATTACTTCGCAATCACCTATGATTCAAACACAATAAATCCATTAATATTAATGTTTGTCTTGCTTCAGAGGGTTTTAATGGAGTCATTTTTCATGACGAGAAGAAGCTTTGGTAAAATAACTAAAAAGCTTTATATATTGGATATCAATGGGTTTTATACCACAAAAAAAATATCAATATATCGTCATTTATTGATCATTTTATATTTTGTCCCATTGATGAATGGTGATTTTGGGTTTAATATTGACGATCAAGCTATATTGATTTATCTATTGGTTGTTGTTTTCGGTAATTTATATTTGTACTTGTCTAAAGGATGTTTGTTTCATGATTTAATAACTAAAACTCGAGTTTTATATTCGGATTAAAATGGATAGCAACGTGTATGGTTCCATCTCGAGAGCTTGGTAATAGGTTTGTTAAAATAAAAAAATAGCGGATAAGATTAGATTGTGTGAGAAATAAGCGACAATCTGAACGGTTTGTTGGTTAAACCAGATTCATTGGTGGTTTTTAGAAAATATCAGAGAATATCTCAGGTTGAATACTAGCTCGAATATTTCATACAACTGGAACAAAATGGCAGTATTTCGTCTAAACTGCATTTTTGTATGAAATATTCGAGCTAGTACTATATAGCTGCTTCTATTAAAATTTTGTCGGAGAAGCGGGTGCTTTTATCGATTTCCTGGGGTTTTCTTTTAAATCTTTGAGCAATTCTTCTACTGCTCGCATGAGGCTGGGGTCTTTCCCTGCTGCAACCAATTCAGGCCGGTCAATGACTTCAATGTCTGGAGCGACGCCTTCATTTTCTACCGCCCAGTTACCATCTGTGTCCATAAAACGGAAAGTTGAAGCCAGTATCAGTCCACCGTCTGCCAGAGAAGGATTGCCACTGATACCAATTAAACCACCCCAGGTACGGGTACCAATTAATTTGCCTAAACCCAGTTTTTTAAAATAATAGGGTAAAGCATCACCGCCAGAACCAGCTAAACCGTTTATTAGCATAACTTTGGGGCCATCGTGAGCAATCAATGGTTCTGCATTGGGCTCCAGGCCTCTTCTTTTCCAGTAGTTTAAGGTTTTGCGTGAGAGTAATTCAATCATGCGATCAGGTATAAAACCACCACCGTTATAACGATCATCAATGATTAGGGCATCTTTGTTAATTTGTGGTAAAAACTGTTTAAACAGTTCTTTGTTTCCTTGTTGGGCTGTGTTGGGTAAATGTATATAGCCAATTCTTCCACCTGATAATTCATCAACCATTTGCATGCGTTGCGCAACCCATTCCAGGTAGCGTAACTGCGTTTCAGAAGCGATAGGTTTAACCATGATATCCCAGCTGCCTTTTTTCTGAGGTTTATTGTTTAGGGTCAGTTTGATAGTTCGCTCATATGTGTGTTCCAATAAGGCATATAGATTGACATGTGTTGTGGTACTCACGCCATTAACAGCCGTAATATAATCTCCTACTCTGGCTTTTATACCTGGTGCCCTCAAGGGTGAGCGGCGATTGGGTATCCAACTTTCACCTGCAAAGATTTTTTCTATCTTAAAATAGCCTGATTGATCACGACTAAATTCAGCTCCGAGTAAACCATTTTGTGCGCGCTTTACTGAGGGTTGATCGCCAGCATTTACATAGATATGTCCTGAATTGAGTTCACCAGCTATCTCGCCAAACACATAGTCCAAGTCGGTTCTATGGGTTATTTCATTGACCCAAGGTTGGTATTTTTCTTTAATTTGTAGCCAATTATTGCCATGTGTATTGGCATCATAGAACCAGTCACGGAGAATGCGCCAGCCATCAACATACAGTTGTTGCCATTCAATTTTAGGGTCAATTTTTGCTGTCAGGTTTTTTAAATCTAATTTGACATCATCTATTTTCTGTTTTGGCTTAGCATCGACTATCCCGTAGCTATCGTCAATACTAACCAGTATTTTTTTACCATCAGCAGAAAGTTGATAGTCACGAACTTTTTCAATCACTATTTCCGGTTTTTTGTTTTCTTTTAAGCCAACCATCATAAGCTTGCTTTGTTCGCCATTTTGTATAACAAAGACTGATTCATCACTGCTTTGAAGGCTGTGATAATCCCCAGCTTCAAAGGGCAGAACCATGATTCTTTGCTCAAAGTTTTTTGCTACAACTGTTACTGATACTGGCCGTTTTTTATCTTTTTTGCCTGCATTTTTTTTATCGCCTTTTTCATCTTCATATGTTTCATCACCCACCTCATCGCTCAAAAAAGGATAGAGACTGTCAACTTGCGGGTTTAACTGAACGGCATAAACACGTGTGGCCTGTGTGTGTAAATAATTGTTTTCATAGCTGCTAAATGTCAGATTGTAATCTCTATTAGACAGGAAATATAAATATTTTCCATTACGGCCAAATACGGGTGAAAAATCACTGGTGTTGCTGCTGGTTAATTGCTGGGCTTTTTTATTTTTTAAGTCACAAGCCCAAATACTGCCAAAGCCGTTGTTCTCAACTTTTGTATAACTGAGCCATTGACTATCAGGTGACCAGGAATAGTCTTGTATATCATTTTGGTTTGATTGATCACATTTTTGTAATCGAGCATCTTTAATATTAACAACCCATAAAATGTGGTTTTTATCTGAAAAGGCCAGTTTTTCGCTGTTAGGTGACCACACTGGGGCAAAACGCCAGATTGATCCATCTGTGGTCAATTGTTTTTCCTTGTAGTCAGCTTGCCTATCCTTAATATACAGCTCATACTCTCCTGTTTTATCACTTAAGTAGGCTACATAAAGCCCATTGGGTGACCAACTCACTGAAATTTCTCGGGCTGATGGGCTTTTTGAGATATTTCTAATTTCACCATTTTTTGCTGGGACAGTAAAAATTTCTCCTCGTGCCCCCATAACGACTCTTTTGCCATCATATGAGATGTCCATTGATTCTATCTGTTTTTTCAGATTTTTCCTTGAAGCCACTAATGCTCTTGGGTTGCCTGCAATATTGATTTTCAGCTGCCTAGTCGAGTTAGTCTTGGGGTCAAAACGCCAAAGGTAACCATCATTTTCATAAACCAGAGCCTCAGGTCCTGCTGATGCCCATAAAGCATCATGCAAATTATGGTCGGTTAATTTTTCTGGACCCGTATCTTTGTTGTATCTGTATAAATTGATCGTGTAATCCCTGTCGCTAAGAAAGTAGATTTCATCACCGATCCAGACGGGTTGATAATCACTGGCTCTATGAGTAGTCAAACGTTTACTGCTGTTGTTTTGTAAATCATAAATCCACACATCTTGCGCCCTGCCACCTCGGTGTCTTTTCCAGGTTCTGAACTCTCTATCCATGGGTGTGTAAACAAATTTATTGCCATCAGGAGATAACATACCACCACCTGTTTCTGGTACGGCAAGTGGCTGTGCCAAGCCTCCATCAATTGGTATTAAATAGGGCCGTCCCATTCTTTCACCCCAGGGTAGTCGATTAGCCCGGG
>JAESTH010000233.1 GCA_016763695.1 Alcanivoracaceae bacterium | reverse complement strand
TGTCTTTCGTCGTTTAGGCAATGATTGGAGCCAACAAGCTTATCTTCAATCTGCAAACATTGGTAGTGGTGATAGTTTCGGGCACTCGGTCTCTATTTCTGGAGATATGTTGGTAATTGGTTCAGATAATGAAGACAGTGATGCTACAGGTGTAAATGGTGTGGATATAATTCTGCACTAGCATCAGGAGCCGCTTATGTTTTTGGCCGCACAGGTGAGAGTTGGACTCAGCTGTATTACCTTAAAGCGTCAAATACTCAAGCGGGGAATGTATTTGGACGATCTGTATCGATATCTGATGGAACAGTGGTAGTTGGAGCACCACTGAGAACTTTTCTTTCTGGAGCAGCCTACGTCTTTAATTCATTGGATTTCATTTTCAACAATGGTTTTGAGTAGTTTATTATAGTGTAATTATATTATTAGAGAGCTTTACACAAATGATCACACTGTTTGGTAATGTTATAAATATTTTTTTATAAGCAGAGGTCAGGTATACTATACCCATTCAATTTTCTCTGTGATTAATTCAATGGCTGCAATAAAATTTGTAATAATAATTTGCTTGATTGTTTCAAAAGTTGCGTTTGTTAAGGAATACTATGCTGAAGATTACGTAGACATCGGCATACCTGTTACAAATATTCATAAGACTAGTTCATTTCAAAATTTTTGCCTGTTACAAACAGATAATGGCTTAATTTATGTTGGTACTCATTTTGGCATCAGTGCTTGGGATGGTGAAAATTGGACAAATTATGAAACTCCTGAGGCCACTAGAGTTCGCTCTATGACACAATGGGATGATGATAAAATCTATGTAGGCACAACCAATGATATTGGGTATTTTTCAGTTAATGAAAATAGTAGTTTAAAATTTACCTCGCTGATTGAAGACTGGGCTTTTGAAAAACGCCAATTCGGAGAGATTTGGTCAACTACCGCCAATTCCAAAGGAGTGTTGTTTGCTGCAGTAAATGATATGTTTTTCTGGAATGGAAAAGAAATTAAAAATTTATCACATGGACTAAAAAGTGTTTATAAAGTCTTTGAATATGACGATGCTTTTATTTTCAAAAATACTGATGAAGCCTTTTTCCATACTATTCAGGTAGAACCAGAATTAAAAATTAAGAAAACTCAATGGCAGCTTCCAGAGGGCAGTAAGATTCGTCAAATGCTCTACAACCAGGATAAAAAGCTCACCATATTTACAAGTAAGCTTGGAGTTTATGAACTCAATGAAGGGGTGTTTGTAAAAAAAATTGATGGAGGAGATTTTCCTCAAGGGACGGATCTTTATAATGCTATTCAAGCAAGTGATGGTTATTATTATCTTTCCAGTTTAAATCAAGGATTATTTATAGCTTCAAAAGAATTAAAATTATTGAAAAACTATACTGATGAGCACAATCTTGGCATAAATTCTTTTACTGATGCCTTAGAAGATAAGCAAGGGAATATATGGTTTTCAGGAGTACCAAACATTGTAAAAATGATACCTCCTCATATTTTTAGTACCTATACAACTGAAAAAAAATCAAACAGGTCATCAATAATTGCTATATTCAAGAATAAACCAACCGTAGCTGGTTACAATATTCATCAGTTGCAAAATGGCGAGAACTCTTTAGCACCATCATATTTTAAAGCCCTCTCTCCAATATCAGATAATATTCATAGTTTTGTAGAATACAAAAACCACTTGGTTTCAATAGGTGACAAAGGGATTTATGCGCAATTAATCGGTACAGACCAACAATTAGGGTTTGAAAAAATTGTTGAATTAAATTTATATGGTAGGTTTGTTGCTGTTGATCCTGTTTCAGATACATTATTTGCAACAACCCATGAAGGGTTGTATCGCATAACCCAACAAAGTGGCCAATGGCAATCTGAATTGATCCCAGGATTGTTTGATGAATTGGAAAACATTGAGATCAGCGATAACGGTATCATTTGGGTTGGATCTGAATCGCAAGAATTGTACCGAATTGAAAATGCCCAATACGATGATAAGGAGACTTTGATTCAAAAATTCACAGGAGCTGATGGCCTTGGTCCATACAATGTTATTCCTTTCAAACTTTCCTTTGGTATGGTATTTGGAACCTATAATGGATTAATGGATTTTAAATTAGATAGGCAACCACAATTACAGTTGATAACTGACTTACCGGAAATCTTCCATACCCCAGGTAAAGATGTTTATAGAATCTATGAAGATGATGAAGGTCGTCTGTGGTTCCGGATTAAATTCGAAACAGGGTTTGCCGAAAAAAATCCTGATGGACATTGGCGGGTTAATAGCAGAATATTTAAACCATTTCCAAACTCAGGATATAGGGGCTTTGTTAAAACTGCTCCCAATATTATCTGGATAACCATGAGTAGAGGAGAAATTTTTCGCATCAATACAGATTTAATACAGAATATACCAAACCAGGGACAACTAAACATCCGATTAGTCAGTAATTTAGATACCGAAGAAGAAATTTATGGGGGTTTGAATACACCCTTATTGCCTTTGCTTGATCAACAGCATAATTCAATAAGAATAAATTATGCTTTAACTGAGAATGTTATTCAAAGGGCAAAAAAATATCGACATAGATTACTCGGCAGTAACTATGAAAACTGGTCAAACTGGTCAGGTGATGAAACCTACAAAGACTTTACTTTATTGCGAGGAAATGATTACCAATTTCAAGTTGAAGCTCAAGATGGCTGGGATAGAATTAGTTCTGCAGAAATGAGTTTTACTGTAGCGCCTTTTTGGTATTTGAGCCGTATTGCCTGGATTACATATGCCGTATTTTTGGGTTTATTGTTACTGATAACAGCTTGGTTGTCGCAAAAATGGCGGTCAAAAAAGCTTAAGTTAAGAAATGCAGAACTTGAGCAACAAGTAGAAGAAAGAACAGCCGAAGTCCAATATAAAGCCCTAAAGCTAGAACAAAAAACTAAAGAACTTGAACAGCAACATGTATTAAAAGATCGATTTTTTACTAACGTTTCGCACGAATTTCGTACACCGCTGACCTTAACAATTGCACCATTAAAATCGTTTATTGATGACAATCCAAATCTAGATAAATCAATGTTGCATCCTATTGAAACGGCATTAAGAAACTCAAAAAAGATGCTATCTCTTGTAGGGCAAGTTTTAGATATTAATCGATTAGAGTCTGGGCGTTTTCCACTACGAGTTGCCCAATATGATGTGACAGATTTGATCAATAGCTGTATAAAAAGGTTTAAATCGTGGGCGCAACAACATAAACAAACTCTATCTGTCAGTAATGTAGGAGGCCCTCTATTATTGTATTTTGATTTAGATCAACTAGAGAAATGTCTGTCCAACCTTTTATCAAATGCAATCAAATACAGCGGTGAGGGTAGCCAAATTAAAATATCCTTGAATCGAAATAATCATCATGTGGGAATTAAAGTCAGTGACAATGGTCGAGGTATCAGTCTAGATTTTGAAGATAAAATTTTCCAACGATATACTCAGGATGAAACATCTGAACATATTTCAGAGCCAGGAACTGGCATTGGTTTAGCCTTGGTGAAGGAGTTAATAGAGCTGCACTATGGCCGGATTGAGCTGATTAATAAACCAGAAGAGGGTTGTAGTTTTATCCTTTGGATTAAAGTTGGACATGCACATTTTTCAAGTGAACAATTAATTGAACCCATTGGCTTAGAGAACAATGATGATTTTAAATATGTTCCTAGTCAAATGCCAAAACCGATTATTGATGATAATGATAACGAAGACATAACCACTATTTTGGTTGTGGATGACAGCGCAGAATTGCGTGAGTTTATCGTTTCTAGACTTTCAAGCTATTACCGTATTTTACAAGCCGGTGACGGTCAAGAAGGATTCGCTATGGCGCAGACGAAATTGCCAGACCTCATTATTTCTGATGTAATGATGCCAGTAATGGACGGTTTTGAGATGACTAAAAAACTCAAGTCATCAGAAACCAGCAAACACATCCCGATTATTTTGCTCACAGCAAAAACAAGCAAACGAGAAACAGTTGAAGGATTAGGAGTTGGAGCTGACGATTATTTAACCAAGCCATTTGATACCTCTGAATTAATTGTTCGGGTAAAAGGCATGATTGACCGCCGTAAAAAAATTCGCGAAGAAATAAAACTTGAACTGTCTAATCAGCTTTCAAGTGTTAAAAAGATATCCTCATTTATCGATAAGCTACATACAGAAATAATAAGTCAATTATCTAACCCCAAGCTTAATATTGAATCGTTATCTTCAGCCTTAGCGATGAGTCGTTCATCACTGAATCGAAAATGTCATGAGAAATTGGACAAATCACCCATGCAATACATTACTGAAATTCGTATGCAACATGCATTGATTTTACTCAAAAACAAAAAACATTCTGTTAGTGATACTGCCTATGGTATAGGCTATGAATCTCTGGCTTATTTCTCACGGGTTTTTAAAAAGCACTATGGGCAAAGCCCTTCATCTTCTCAAAAGCAGCAGTAAAAGCATAGGCTCAAGTCAAATCTCTTTTATTGAATCAAATGTGCAAGCTTTAGGTTCAATAGGTCAAACCTTAAAATTCAATCTCGTATTACAATTCACCTATCGATAGTCGGTAAACTTTGAATATCTAATTTATAAACATTTTATTGAGAGAGAAATATGATGCATAAAACCAGTATGGAAAAACCTAATATAACCATTTACTTGTTACTTTTATTAATTGGAACGACAGTGGATGCGACAACATTTACTGTAACAAGCATAGCTGACACTGGAATAGGTAGTCTGCGGAATGAGTGTCCGGTTCGTACACTAGTCGGCGATCATGATCGAGGTTGTAGGACCGGCTTTCGGGTCAATGATTTCAATGTATATATGACTCCCGACGGTTTAGATAGCAATGGTCGCCCAACTTGGCAGAATAGGGCTAATGGTAATTTTAATGAAAGAATAGCCTTTGGTATGTTTGGAGTGGTTCGATATGAGGTCCACAGTGATCAATGCCTCCCAGCTACTGGAGCAGGTTGTTTTTTCTACAACGCAGTTCAGCAGGATCTCTTTTTAAATGACTTTCCTAACTGGAGGACTTATGCTGGAATTCCGAGACTTCAAGCGATATTACTCGATAATTGCAACCAAACGATCACTTTCAATGAGTTGAGCGACAAAACTTATGGTGACGTAGATTTTGATGTTAGCGCTTGTGTAGATTCTGGCTTGGAAGCCAATTTTAGTTCTCAAACTTCTACTACATGTAGTGTAAGTTCGGATACAGGAACGGTAACCCTGCTTGGCTCAGGTGAATGTACAATTCGTGCTTGGCATGGAGGTGGTGGATACAATGACCCAGCCCCAAATGTAGATCGAAGTTTCAATGTAAGCAAAGCCGATCAAGCAATCAGCAATTTTATATCAACGCCTAACTCAGGACGTATTGGCGAGTTTACGGTAGTTAGCGCAACTGGAGGCGGATCGACAAATCCAGTAAGCTTTACCACAACCACACCTAGCTTATGTAGCATTACTGGCAGTGATGTCAGTTTACTGGCCGCTGGTACCTGTACAATTGCAGCTGATCAAGCAGAAGATGCGAACTATAATACGGCACCCACAGCCAATCTAAGTATTATCATTA
>JAESTH010000232.1 GCA_016763695.1 Alcanivoracaceae bacterium | reverse complement strand
TTCATTACCACCTATGCAAACAGAAGTAATTACATATAATATCGTATAAAGGCTATATTATATCGTTTATCAACATATATAAGTTGTTATTCAATGTCATCATGTGTAATATAAGCTCCATGACATAATAAATACATTGGAGAAATCATGAATACAATAATAATTTTTACGCTGGCATTACTAGTTTATGCTGCTTTAATTTATTGGCTAATGAAACGTTTTAAATTTAAACAACATTGGCTTGGATCTTGTCAGGGCAATAAAATGGGTGTCATTAGCCCGCTCACTCATTTTGTTAAAAGGTCTTTGGATGTTTTTTTGCTGTTCTTTTTACTTATAGCAGTATCAATACCAGTTGTTGTATCAATCATGGCTGTATCACAAATTGAAGTACCCACCTGGGGCATAGATATTGGTATATTTTCTGGGTTTAAATTTGATTTCAGTGAGATTGCTGGTATTGAAGTTTTTGGGGTGCGTAAGCCTGAATTTAGTGGTCAAGCAATAGTTAGCATTGATACTTCTAATTTATATGCGTGGTATTTATATGTCGTAGTATCTGAAATAAGTGCCATGCTTGCGATTTATGTAACTGTTCAATTCAGGAGTATGGTGTCATCACTACAATCAAATGAGCCTTTCACTCATGAAAACTCTCACCGAATTAAGCGAGTTGGCATTGTTATCATCGCCTGGAATTTATTGAATCCGATATTACAGTATTTTGGCTGGGGTGCTGTTGTTGAAGCCATAACCTTTAGTAACAAAGGCATTCAGTTATATCCAGCATTTGAGATAAATTTGCTCGCCCTGCTTATTGGCTTGATGGTGTTGTTGTTATCAGGCATGTTACAAGAAGCAACAAAAATTAAGCAGGAACAGGAGTTAACAATCTAATGGAAGCACAAATAAAAGTGAACCTTGATTTATTATTGGTCATGAAAAAAATGAGCCTTACTGAGTTATCTGAAAAAGTTGGGGTAACCATGGCCAATCTGTCTATTCTTAAACGTGGAAAAGCCAAAGCCATTCGATTTTCGACTTTGCTTGCTATTTGCAAGGCTCTGGATTGCCTACCTGGAGACTTGCTTGGTCTTGAAGCTGTAGCAGATGAGTAAATCTATTATATTATAGCAATAAAGGCTCAGTAATTCCCTTCGATATTCAAGGTGAGAGGGAACAATTAATGGGTTAATTATGCATTGATAGAAGTTTGATTATCCTAAACCAAGCTTCTATTCAACCTTTTGGTTGACAATAAGGATTACATGCATATAATCAACTATATGGTTGAATATAATAATGACATAGAATTAACTGTAATACTCAAAGCAATGAGTGATGCAACCCGCCGCCGATTGCTAACACAATTATGCCAACAAGGCGCTTCTCGTGTAACCGAATTGGCTGAATATTATGATATGTCACTTAATGCTGTATCAAAACACATCAAAGTATTGGAAAAAGCAGAATTAATCACCCGAACTACCATCGGTAGAACCCATCTAATTGCAGCCAATTTAGTCCACATTTCACTGGTTGAGAACTGGCTTAAAGAACTTAAATCAATTTGGGAATTGCGTTTAGATAAACTTGAAGAAATTATTGGAGAAAATAAAATGACTGAATTAACTGTAAACATAAATAAAACCATTAACGCCCCCATCGAAAAAGTTTTTGACGCTTGGCTAAACCCTAAATTATTGTCTTTATTCATGACACCAATGCCAGGGATGCCTGCATCAGATGTTAAAACCGATGCCAGTGAAGGTGGTGTATTTACGATAATTATGCATGCAGGTGAGGATCAATTAGCGCATACAGGAAAGTATTTAGAAATCAACCGACCTAATAAATTGGTTTTTACATGGCAATCACATCATTCCGTTGATGGCAGTATCGTTACACTAAAGTTTGATGAAATAGCTAGCAATACTACACAGGTGGCACTTTCTCATGTTAAGTTTATTGATGAAAAAGCCCGTTCTGATCACCAAGGAGGCTGGGGCAACATATTAAGTAAGTTAAATGATGTCATGACACCGTAGGCTAAAGGGGCTAAATTGAAGATTTAAAGGTAAAAATATTAAGAATCACTGAGCAACTTGCTCGCCAAGAGTCTGTCCCAAATATTAATTGAGATTAATCCAATAAGGTTGATTAAAAGAAACTATTTAACAAGTTTTCAGTTAAAATCCTCAAATGTTATTTTCCAATCACCAAAAAGGCTTAGCTGCGGGTTTATTTTGCTTTATATTTTGGGGCTTTGCACCCATGTATTTCAAGCTGCTTCAGGATGTCCCGGCCATTGTTATTATTGCCCATAGAGTTATCTGGGGCTCTTTATTTTTATTTGTCTTTTTAGCTATCCGAGAACGTCGTGATTTTTTTAAAACCATGCGCATCACCGCAAAACAGATGGCTGCTTTGTTCATCAGTGGTATTTTGGTGGCCAGTAATTGGTTAATGTTTGTCTGGGCAGTGACTCATGATCAGATTTTGGCGACTTCTTTAGGTTATTTTATTAATCCATTGGTTAATATATTATTAGGCACCTTATTTTTGCATGAGGAAATGACCCACGCCCAAAAATGGGCTGTTGCTATTGCCAGTGCTGCCACTCTGTTCTTGGGATTTTATATAGGTCAGCCTCCCTGGATTGCGCTTTTTCTTGCTATTACTTTCGGTTTGTATGGCTTGGTCAAAAAACAGATAAATATCAAACCGCTTATTGGATTGATGTGGGAAACGGTAATGTTGACAGTACCTGCGGTTATTTATTTGTTATTTTTTGCATCACCATTGTTAGACGCCAGTGACAATAACAATCAATTTTTATTATTATTTTTTGCTGGATTAGTGACTATATTACCTCTGCTTGGTTTTAACTATGCTGCTAAAAAGCTATCGTTAATTCTTATCGGATTTCTCCAGTATATAGCACCTTCCATAAGTTTTATTATTGCGGTTTTATTCTATGGTGAGACTTTTACTTTTGGTCACCAGGTGGCTTTTGCTGGTATTTGGATGGCATTGTTGATCGTTAGTTGGAAACCCTTTCATAAGCTAATACGTGGTTGAGGGAAATATATTCATAGCAATGACAGTGGTTTCTTTTAACTGTTTCAATTATAATCTCGCCCATGCTTGAAAAACTGCTTAAACAATTACCTGATTCTGTCTTGCGAAGAGACTATTTTCGTTTGCGCCAACAATTGTTTTTGGCCAAAAAATACCCTGATAAACTAGAAAGGACTTTGGCAAAAGTCGAAACGGCATCACAAAAGTTTCGCAATCGTCTCAAAACCAAACCAAAAGTGACCCTGGCTGAAGGTCTGCCAGTATCACAAAGAGTCGATGAGATTGTAAAAACCATTCAGGAAAATCAAATTGTGATTGTTGCAGGTGAAACAGGCTCGGGTAAAACCACACAGTTACCAAAAATGTGCTTGCTGGCTGGGCTAGGTGACAAAGGCTTAATTGCCTGTACACAACCTCGTCGGATTGCCGCACGATCAATGGCTGAGCGGGTCTCAGAGGAATTGAATACAGAACTTGGCAAACAAGTGGGTTATCAGGTTCGTTTTGATGATAAATATTCGGCTGATGGCTGGATAAAGTTTATGACCGATGGTATTTTGCTGGCAGAAACCCAAAATGATAAGTTTCTCAATGGCTATGATTGCATAATAATTGATGAGGCTCACGAGCGCAGCCTTAATATTGACTTTTTGTTGGGCTATCTCAAACAGCTGACCAAAAGACGCAAAGATTTAAAAATCATAATAACCTCAGCCACCATTGATACCGCAAAATTTTCTCAGCATTTTGATCATGCGCCAATTATCAATGTTGAAGGTCGTAGTTTTCCTGTTGATGTGGTCTATCAACCTCTGGACGAAGATAATAATGACTTAAATCTAGGGATTTATCAGGCTATTACTGATATCTATTCACAAGCACAGGACGGTGATGTCTTGGTATTTTTATCGGGTGAACGGGAAATATTGGAAGCCCAGGATTATCTATCAAGAAAACATATTCGTCACACAGAAATTTTACCATTGTATGCCCGTTTAACCGCAGCACAGCAAATGCGCGTGTTTCATCCTGGGCCACAAAGGCGAATTATACTAACCACCAATGTCGCAGAAACGTCTCTGACTGTACCACGTATCCATTATGTGATCGATTCTGGATTGGCGCGAGTCAGTCGCTATAGTTCGCGTAGTAAGATCCAGGGGTTATTGGTAGAAGGTATTTCACAGGCCGCTGCAAACCAGCGTAAGGGTCGATGTGGACGTATCGCCGATGGTGTCTGTTATCGCCTGTATGCAGAAGATGATTTTAATTTGCGAGACGAACACACTGACCCGGAAATTTTACGTACCTCATTGGCATCAGTCATACTTAGGGCTTCAGCTCTGGGTTTTGGCGGCATTGATGAGTTTCCTTTTGTCGATCCGCCCAATGCCAGTATGATAGCTGATGGCTATCAATTGCTGATGGAGTTACATGCGATTGATCAGGATAAAAAGCTGACTGTTTCTGGTCGCAAACTTTATCAATTACCCATTGATGTGCAATTGGGACAAATCCTGATTAAGGCAGAACATCTAGGCTGTATTGCTGAGGCCTTAATTATTGTCTCAGCTCTAACCATACAGGATGTACGAGAACGACCGCTGGAACATGCTCAGGCCGCTGATGCTGCGCATAAAAAATGGCAGGATAATAAATCTGATTTTGTCAGTTATATCAGTATCTGGAATGATTTAATCAAGCAGCGTAAAGCACACAACAATAGCCAGTTTAGAAAATGGTGTAGGCAAAATTTTATTTCCTATCGGCGTTATATTGAATGGAGAGATATTTACCAACAGTTATTAAATTTATTGAAAGCACAAAAAATTCGGGTCAATAGTCACAATAATAAGTCGCTTGATTTTGTCAGTATTCATCAGGCTATATTATCTGGCTTTATTTCCCATGTTGGTTACAAAAAAGACAGGAGTGAATATGTTGGTGCCAGAAACCGTAATTTTTATATTTTTCCTGGTTCTGCCCTGTTTGGTAAAAATGGTCAATGGGTGATGGCAGCCAGCATAGTACAAACCACCAAGGTGTATGCACGAACAGTTGCCATAATCGAGCCCGAATGGATTGAGGACATAGGCAAACACGTGATAAAAACCAGTACCTTTGATCCCTATTGGTCAAAGAAGCAGGGTTCAGTTATGGGATATCAGCGTCTGAGTTTATTTGGTTTGCCGATTGTCAGCAAACGTGCCTTTCATTATGGCCCAACCGATATAGAAACTGCGCATAAAATTTTTATCGAAGATGGCTTGGTGGAAAATCAGTTACGCACCCGTTTGTCATTTTACAGCCACAATCAAAGATTGATTGCACAAATTCAGGCTCAAGAGGATAGACAGAGAAAGCAGGATATTTTGATTGAACCGTGGCGACTGGCAGAACTATATTCGGGCATAATTCCAGATCATATTTATGGTGAGAAACAACTGGCTAAATGGTTACATAAACAGGATGAAAACTGTTTGAAATTTAATCATCAGCAATTAACCAAATCTGGTAGTAGTAAACCGCAAAATGAATTATTTCCCAAACATTTAAAAATTCGTCAACAGCAATTAAACCTGCACTATAATTTCTCCCCGGGAGAAGAAGATGATGGCATCACCGTAACGATACCATTACAGTGGCTTAATTCATTTACAGAAGATGATTTTCAGTGGCTAGTACCAGGTTTAATTAAAGAAAAGCTGGAGCTGTTGATCCGTTCACTGCCCAAACCCATACGCCGTAATCTAGTGCCTGCTAGTGAATACGCATTGGCAATCAGCGATTCCATAACACCAGAGAAAGGTGAGTTTTACATACAGATCATCACCGAGGTATTGCGTATGACTGGTAGCAAAACCACAGGAGATATGTGGCAAAAAAATGATCTGCCAGCCCATTTACAATTTCGAATTAAAGTGATCGATGAGAATAAAAAAACCAAGCAAATATCCAGGGACTTTGCCAGTCTACAACAACAGTTCTGTAAAAAAGCCAATCAATCATTTCAACAGGTTGCCAGTCAAACTCGACAGGTTAATAATGCCAAAGACTGGGTTTTTAAAGATATTCCACAATCCATTACTTTAGATAATGGATTGATTGCCTATCCTGCCATTATCAAACAGGATGATGCTGTGGGCTTGAGATTATTTGAGACCAAAGAGCAGGCAGACAGTGAGCACTTGCAAGGCTTGAAAGCATTAGTTAAACTGAAAATACCAGCCAAGTACCGTTATTTACAAAAAAACATAAAGCCCAGTATTAAATCTCAATTCGCCTGGAAGGAATTAGAGTCCTCACAAAGCCTGGTTGAACATATCATTGATGCCGCTTTAGAAAATTTAATTACACAAAGTTTGCCGATCAATGATTTAAATCATTTTGATGATTTATGCAAAATCCTAGAGAAAACCTGGTTACAGAGTGCTACTGACACGGGTAAAATCCTTAATCCAATTATAGAAAATTGGTATAAGACCTGGCAAAATATTGAACAGTATTCTGATAAGTTGAGTCAAAGCACATATGATGATATGCAACATCAGCTGGACTATCTCATTTATGCGGATTTTCTCTATGAAGTGGAAATCAGCCAAATCCACCATTATCCACGTTTTATCAAAGGGCTGGAAATCAGGTTACAGGCTGCAATAGAAAACCCACAAAAAGAAATCGATAAGCTCAAGCAACTGCAATTGGTCAGTCTGCCCTTTTATCAAGCGGCCGAAACAGCCGAAACATATAACAGACCTTTGCAAGTATTTCATATCTTATTGGAAGAATACCGCATATCGTTATTTGCCCAAAATCTGGGAACTAAACAAAAAGTATCAGAAATACGTATGCAAAAGGCCTGGCAAAAGGTGTCTACTGATTAATGCTGACCCTTTGCAACTATATAAAGCTCAACCCTGCGATTCTGCTCTCTGCCTGCAGCTGTCTCGTTATTAGCTATGGGTCTTGCTTCACCCTCACCAAATGACTTGAGGCGATAGGGGTTAACATCACGACTGGTTAAATAATGCCTGACACTTGCCGCTCTATTATTGGACAAACGCTGGTTATATTCCACAGATCCAACTGAATCGGTGTGTCCAACAATATCCAACTCGGTATCTTTGTATTTATACAGGACTTTCGCTACCGAATTGAGTACTGGATAAAAGTTACTTTTAATAGAATATTCATTTGAGTTAAAGGTAATATTGCCAGGAAGTACCAGATGAATCTGATCCCCGTCCCTGATAACTCTAACGCCAGTTCCCTCGAGCTCGCGTCTGAGCTCGGTTTCCTGATGATCCATATAGGCGCCAATTCCGGCACCTATTGCCCCGCAGCCTAATGCTGCATTACGTGCATGTTTACTGTCATTTGTTGCTCCAATTAAACCACAGACAATCGCAGCCGCAGCACCATATTTAACGCTTTTGCGTACTTTTTGATCGCCAGTATATGGGTCCATGGTCTGACAGGCGGGCAGTAAAGATATGATAAATAGTAGTAATATTGTTCTTTTCAACATGAATTTAGTCATCATTATTCTCTTGGGAATTTAAAAATTAACAGTATTATACCCTAATCCAGATATAGATTACTTATGAAGTCAAAGGTAAAGAAAAAGAAAACTGTGTGCCATGATTTAACTTACTTTCTACCTTAATTTTACAATGATGGATATCCAGTATTTTTTTAACAATTGCCAAGCCTAATCCTGAGGATGCCGTTGATTCATCCGAAGTATTTGCTGCTCGATATAAGCGATCAAATATATGCGGCAATTCATGTTTGCTAATGCCTCTACCTGTGTCCCGAATAATGATATCGAATTGAGCACCAGTACTTTGCAATTTCACCAAGACCTCTCCATCTCTTGGAGTGTGTTTGACGGCATTACTGATCAGATTTTCTAGTACCCGTTGCATCAAGCCAATGTCGGCGATCACTTCGGTGTTGCCTTTTAACAGCTCAACAGTTAATTTTACGTCTCTTTTTTCTGCAACATGCACAAACTCCAGCGTCACATCCTGAATCAGCTCTGACATGGAAAATGGCTCTAAATTTGGTTTAATTGCATTTGAGTCCAACTTTGATAACTCAAATAAATCATTGATTAACATATTAAGACGCCCACAATGCTTTCTGGCAATTGTCAGGTATTCTTTGGTGGTTTTTGCATCCATGTTATCCTGCTTGATTAATAATGTATCTAAATAACCCTGCATGGAGGCCAAAGGTGTGCGTAAATCGTGAGATACATTGCTAATTAAATCTCTACGGGTTTGATCTGCATTTTTGATTTGGCGCAACTGTGTGTTTATGCGCTTGGACATATCAGAGAATGCATGATTTAGCTGTTGGATTTCATCCCCTGTATATTGTTTAGGTTCCTTATTTGAACTTTTTTGAAATTCCATCACTTTATTCCTTAAAATTTTTAATGGCTTCGTCAGTTTGAACATCATTAACATGCCAATTAAAAATGTCAATAAAGTCACTGCAATAACAGCGGCTACCGAGAGTTTCATTATGTAGTTTTTGCTCAAATCATTAGCAAGTTCTTCATATTTTTGCCCACCAAGAATCACATACACATAACCTTCCTGCACGCCGTTGTTAATAATTTTTGCAACAGAAAATGCTTTTTTATTATCTGGACTTCGGGGATCAGTACTTAATAAGGGTCTTTTTGAATTTTCAGTTAAAAACTCATGTATCGGGGTCAGGGAAATTTTATTTAATAACACAGAGTCTGTCGGCAAGTCATGGCTGATGATATTACCATCGTTATCCAATAAATAAACCTCAACTGTTGGATTGATTACCATAGAACGCTCGGCCAGTTTTTTTAAGGCTTTTTCATTGTAGTGGCCATTTACAATGAGTGGTTCTTCATCCGCAACATACATGGCGATGGAACCGTTAAGCCTTTGGGTTATTTCTAGATTGTATTGCACGATGGAATACAGAGTATTTAACCCCAATAGAATAGCGGTTAAAAGAAAAAGACCGAGCAGCAATAATGACAATTTTTTATTTAGAGACATCATATTATATTGGCTTCGCTATAAATTTATAACCAACACCCCAAATGGTTTTAATAAATTTAATATTATCTGGATCATCTTCAATCTTGTTTCTTAACCGATTCATGTGTGAATTGACGGTATGTTCATAACCATCATGACCATAGCCCCATACCTGATCCAACAGTTGTGAACGCTTAAAAGCAATATTGGGATTGGATGCAAAAAAATACAGTAAATCAAACTCTTTTGCGGTTAGTTCAACTTCCTGATTTTTTAACAGTACTTTTCTCTCATCAGGAAAGAGTTGCAAATCTTCAAAAGCCAAATTGTTGTTGGTGACAGAGCTATAACCAGTTGCAACATCAAACCTTCTGAGTAAGGCTTTAACTCTCGCCACCAGTTCTAAGACACTAAATGGTTTAGTTAAGTAGTCATCTGCTCCAATTTCAAGGCCTAAAACCCGATCCAATTCTGTTGATTTTGCAGTGAGCATTAAGATTGGCATGTACTTTCCTTTCGCACGAATTTGCTGGCAAACCTGAATACCGTCCATACCAGGAAGTCTTAAATCCAGTATAATCAGGCTCCATTCTCTGTTTAATGCCATTTCCAAACCTTTGAGCCCATTATTGGCAATTTCAACTTTATCACATACATCGGATAAATGTAATTTGACCAGTTGTGCTATATCAAATTCATCTTCAATTATTAATACTTTACTTTTTATCAAGGTATATCTGCACGAAATTTTTTATTGTATATGGAGATTATAATACAAGTATCACAAATTACTAACTTTTAAGGTGTTAACTCTCTGCTGATTACTACAAATAGTCAAATTTATCAGGCTCACATCTTTGCAATAGCCATAGGCTAGTTATGATCTATTACTCTATATTTTAGCCCATATCTAAAAACAATATTTGCTTATTTTTACAAAACTACTTATCATAATAACCTAAAACCATGTAATAATGATTAATAAAAACAACACTAAAATAAAATCAAAAGAGACTGTTCCACTTAAAAATATTTGTGGTGCAGAAAAATTGCTGGATCATATTTATTTGACTTTTAGTCATGAAATAAAAGTGCTCATGACTGCATATTTTAAAAACATTGATAAAATTCTTTCACAGATTGCAGAAAAATCCGATAATCGCAAAAAGAAGAAGCTATATTTTGACTCTTTGAAATCGATAAGGGTATACAAGCTTAATGTTCTTTCTTCGTTTTTAAAAACGTTAAAACAAACATTTATTTTGTTTAAAAATAATAACTTTGTTTATTTCGAAGACAAGGTCACAAAGGCGGTTAAAAAAAGTAACTCAGTCACTGATTCATTTGATAAAAATGATGTAATGGAAAAATTGGCACAGAATGCTTTAATTCATGAATCAGAAGACGTTTACCAAGAACACCTTTGTGCATTTAAAAAAAGGTTATCTCAGTTGATAGCACTCACATTAGAGCCTTATCATTTACCCATTGGGCCTTATGTTCTGGTTTCATCTTTCGCTAAAAGTATTAGATTATTACACCTTGATTTAAACGTAAAGCTCATCCTGTATAAACATTTTGAACGCGGTGTCATGACCCAACTTGATGGTCTTTATACGGAGATCAATCAGTACCTGAACAATAATGGAGTGGTAACTGGTCTTGAAAACCATGTTATCAACAAGCAATTAAATAATCAGAAAGCTGAAAATACAAATAACAGTTTATCTTCTCATGATATCAAGGATTCTATTGTCAATATGTTAATTATATTACAGTGGCGGTTACTCCAGGATTTATCTGAAAATAGCCAGGGCATCAATTCACCTGAAGAAATAAAAAACTCACTGTTGCTTGAAATAGAAAAATCACAACAATACCTGGAACAACAAGATAGAGATACCATCAATCTAGTCACCATGTTGTTTCAGTTAATCATAGGGAATAGAAATATTCCTGATCCAATAAAAATCTCTCTTACAAAATTACAAATTCCTTTTCTTAAAGCAGCCATACAGGATGATTCTCTACTGGCAAATAAACAACACCCCGCACAAATTCTTCTGGATCTTATTTCCCACTCATCTATTGGCTGGAGTGTCGAGTTAGATACTAATAATAGATTTATCAATAAGATCAATGAAACCGTAGATACCATTTTAGATGAAAATCATTTAAATGAAGTTTTTTTTAATACTCAGCTTAATAATTATCAAAATTTCATTACACAGCATAAAAATAATTTCGAGATAGAACAGAAAAGAGTCCAGGGAAAATCAATGGGAAGAGGTAAAATAATAACGGCCATGAAAACTGTTGAGGCATTGCTGGCTCATAAAATGGATGATAACCCCATGCCAATGTTGATAAAAAACATGTTATTGGGGCCATGGAAAAATTTATTGGCTCTGTTATTGGTAAGACATTCAAACACCTCAGAAAAATATCTACGAATGGTGCAATTTATTGATGATCTTATTGCTATATTAAAGTCTAAACAATACGAAATAGTGGTTCAAAAAAATATAGGAAAACTATGTATAGAATATGAAGAAGGTTTAAAATTAGTTGCCTATAATGGCGAAGAGTTACATAACAAGAGAGAAGAGCTCTATCAATGCTTGCTGAAGTTACATAAGCTGGATGACAAAAGAAAAAATATTAATTTTTTCCTGGAAAGCAGTCAATCCACTTCAGTTAATACGCAAGATCAGTCGGATACTTCTAAAAATCAAGCCAGCTCAGATAAAAATTCTCAGATAAGTACTCAAGGTTTAAAAGATCTCAATCAAAAAGATAAAAAACTTGTAGCGGCTATAAAAACGGGAATGTGGCTGGCCTTTTCTGATGATGACGAACCATTTCAGGCCAAACTATCATGGATAAGCCCAAGGTCTGGTAAGTTTTTATTTGTTAACTCAAAAGGGTTAAAAACCATAGATAAAACACCGCAGCAATTAGCCACTGGTTTGAAAGATAAGAGTATTAAAATTGTAAAAAAACCCAGAATTAAGGAATGACACTTTTGAAAATACTGCTTAAAGCATTGCTATATACCAGCTTAACAATGGCTAATAGTCTTCTTGCAAATAATGACAGCTGTCAGCCTTCAAGTGTAAAAGTTCAGGTTTTGGGCTCTGGCGGGCCAGAATTAACCATTGACAGAGCATCTTCCAGCTATTTAGTCTGGCTCAATGATAAAGCCATTGTGATGATTGATACCGGAGGAGGTTCATCAATGAGGTTTGCTCAATCAAAGGCCCGTTGGACAGATTTACAGGCATTACTCTTTACTCATTTCCATGCGGATCACAGCAGTGACTTGCCGGCATTGATAAAGGCTTCATGGTTTGGAGGTAGACAAAGAGACTTGTCAATATTTGGGCCTTTTGCTCAGGATTTTATGCCGTCAACAACTGGTTTTTTACAATCATTGTTCGGCGAGAAAAAGGGTGCTTATCAATACCTTTCGGATTTCTATGATAATGATGATGAAGTGGCAGACTATCGACTCATACCTCATGATATTGAAAACATCACTGGAACGCAGTTAATTTTTCAAAATGACAAAATGACTATTTCAGCTCAACAAGTCAAACATGGTTCTATCCCTGCTTTTGCTTACGTTATTAATATTTGTGGTCTAACTGTAGTCTTTAGTGGTGACACCAATGGTGATGGTTTTGAAAATCTGACTCTTGCAAAAACAGATTTTTTTATTGCCCATAATGCCATACCAGAATCTGCGGGTAGAATTGCTAAATTACTACATATGACTCCCACACAAATAGGGGAAATTGCCAAGCATTTAAATACCAGAAAATTAATATTATCGCATAGAATGAACCGTACCCTGGGCAAGGAAGAACTGACAAAGAAGCTGATACAAAAAACCTATAAGGGCGATATTTTTATTGCCAATGATTTAGATATATTTGAGCTTGAGTCAGATTAAAATCACTGGTAGTAATTCCCCAATATTGCTAAATAGTGCCTGACTGAAAAAGAATAATCTACTGCGGAAAAGCTGGATTTGGTCAAAATTATCCATGATTTTCGTCAAATAGTACGCCATTTTCCTCAAACCATGAAAAATTATTGCCTCAAACCAGACTTTCCCTCGCTACGAGTACATTCTCGGTCAAGCACTAAATACTTACAAACAATCGATATTTACTATTTTGACAATAGGTAGTGCATGTTTAATTTGGATAAACAAACTGGATGTTTTGCCTGGTTTCAGGATGTAAGCTCTGGCCAACAGGGCAAGTGAGAGCTGCAGCTTCTAATATCTTGCGGGTTTTCCCATCAAAATTTTGATTCATCAATATTGTTACTTCTATTTCACTGATGCGTCGAGGAGTGGTACCCATGTGCTTTTTAATACTTGCGCTGGTATTGGTTAAATCAATATCCATCGACTCAGCTTTAATCCCCATAATGGTCATCATACAACTCGCTAAAGCTGTCGCAACTAAATCGGTGGGTGAAAAGGCTTCACCTTTACCGTGATTGTCTATGGGGGCATCTGTGATGATTTCACTATTTGATTGTAAATGCACGGCGACTGTTCTTAATTGGCCTTTATATTCTACTTTCGATATCATAATTTACTCTCTTTTACCATTTGTATTTTCCCAATATAAATTGGATTTCTCCATTGCCTTGAACAATATACTATCGGCTGGATATTGCCCATCCATCAGTGCTCCAGCAGATTGTCCACATAAAATTTCTAATGCCTCAGTTACATACTTTACGGCGTGAATAGAAAACTGCTTGTTCTTAATAGCCTGTTGAACATCTGCTCTTAACATTAAATCACCAGCATTTGCATGGGGGATGATAACACCCTGTGTTCCGGTAATACCCTGTGCGCTACAAGTATCAAAAAAGCCTTCTATCTTTTCATTGACTCCCCCTATTGCCTGTAGACGACCATGTTGATCAATGGCGCCAGTCATGGCATACTCCTGACTGATAGGAATATTAGTGATAGCGGAAATAAGACAACAGAACTCTGCACCTGATGCAGAGTCACCGTCAATACCGCCATAACTCTGCTCAAAAGCAATTGATGCACTAAATGTTAATGGGTGTGCAGTCGGTAATAAGTGTCGTAATAAGCCACCCAATATCTGAAACCCCTTAGTGTGGATAGAACCCGACATGTCGGCACGACCCTCAATGTTTATCACCCCCGCTCGTCCTGGAGCCACAGTACTGGTGATGCGTGAAGGAAATCCATAAAAAACAGGACCAGCATGAATAACAGCAAGTCCATTTATTTCGCCAACCTGTTGACCACTGGTAAATAAATTAATGGTGCCATCACTGAGCATTTGTTGAATTTTTTTCGAGGCTAATCCTGCTCGTTTTTTTGTTCTGGCTATCGCCAATGAGATATGTTTTGATGAAATCAATGTTGAGGCTTGTTTTTGTGCTAAATAATTACCCTCTCTGGCCAAATCAGCAATACGTGGAAAATTAGTTGTCAGGCGCCCTTTTCTGGAGCAAATCCTGGCACCATGTTCTATCAGGGCTGCAACGGCAGTTTTATCAAAATGTAACAGGTCTTCTTCTGCAACTAAACGAGCCAGCACGGCTGCATAATTATTAAAACTATTGTTATCAGGTTCAATTTCACTATCAAAATCCGCAAGCACTTTGAATAATTCAGGGAAATCAGGGTCATAGTTATCCAAAGTATAATATGTCTGTGAATCACCCAATAAAATCACTCTGACATTCACCTTAATTGGCTCTGGTTTTAAAGTGGGTTGAGAAAAAGGCCAGGCCAATTCTGTTGGTACTATCTCTAATAATTGATTTTTTAAAGTGCGTATCAGAATTTTCCACGCTCCAGCTTCAGTTAACAGGTCTCGGGCATCCAAAATGAGAAAACCGCCATCCGCTCGTAATAATGTCCCAGCAGTAATACTCATGTGGTCAGACAGCTCAGGGCCTTTCTCTCCCCACTTGGACTCAATGGTTCCTAGCAATTTACCCAAGGAAGGAACGCGTTCAACTATGATGGGACAGTCGTTATTTTTCTTGTGAGCAACCAAAATATTAACGTTATAACGAACATGAGGGAAGAACTGTTCCTTTTCTGGATAAAAAAACTGTTCGATCACATCTTCGCAGGTTTCATTTAAGTATTCTTGCACTGCACTGGTATGAAAACGCTTGGATATTTCTGCCGTTTCTGCATGAAGTATCTGCCTGGTTTTATTTTCTATCAACTCCTGAGTTTCAGCAGATTTAGTGTATTTAATATTGTTTATACTCTTTGCCAGGTCTTGTAATTGAGTAGAATATTTGACAATATTTTTTTGGGTCTGTTTTTGCTGCTTCTTGCTTATTTTGCCAGAATCTATCAACTCTTGCCATTGCTGGGGATTCAGAGGTTTGCCTTCGTATAAAGGCGAAATTACCGCTTGTAAGCCTGTTTCTGTTTTATAATTAACCAGCACCAGCTTATCTTTTGCCAATTTTTGATCAAATGGTCCTGAAATCAGCTTTATCTGTGCAGTGGCCTTATCTTCAATGGTGGTTTTTTTTGATTTGATTTCTGAAGAGTCGATTCTGTTGTTTAAATCTTTGGTAACAAAATCAGAAAACTTCTTCATCCAACGCTTAAAAAATTTTGCATCACCAGCATTCAGGGTTATTAATCGAGGCCTATCTGGCTGTTGAAAATTTGCCACATAACATTGGTCATGTTTAGTCGGCATCTGTGGCCTGGCTTGTTGTAACATGAAAGCAATCATTTTCATCCTATCTGATCCATGTAAACCGCGCACGAAAGCATTTTGTCCAAAGGCGCGTGATTCAAGTGAGTATTCCAGTGCTTCTAAAGCTTCTTTCTGCCCGACAATGCTTGTGGCTGCAGCAACATCTTTGGTTGTTTCAAAACTGAGTTGGGAAACATCACATTGCCATCTGACCTGTTGCCAGTGAAGACTGGTTTTATTTTTTATTGATTGTTGAGTCATATTGTTTAAATTCCTTGCATAAATTGTTTTCAGATTATACATTCAAAGCATAAAATATTCACTAGCAAAATGTAATAGTATGAGTCACAGTCAATCATTAGTCGTTTTAAAATTCGGAGGCACCAGTGTTTCAAACACTGAACGCTGGCAACAAATTCTTACACTTGTAAAACTGCGCCTGAAACAGGGGCATAAGGTTGCTATTGTTCACTCTGCCAAATCAGGTTTAACTAATTTGTTAGAAAAATTCACTCATTTACAAAATAGCAAAGTCCAAGATAAAGAATCCCAAAATAGAATAGCCAAGAGCAAGTCTCTTATTAAAGAAATTCAACAGTCCATCAATCAATTGGCTCAGGAACTCAAGGTATTAATAGATACTGAAAAATACATCCATGAGTTGAATATATATTCCAAAAAAAACAGGTTGAGCGCTCATGATATAGCCAGAGTTCTTAGCTTTGGTGAACTAATGACTCATGCCATTGGCCTCAAGTTTCTCTCACAGCATATTGTTATTCAGTCACTTGACCCCAAAGATATTTTTGTCAGTAAAGCCGATGATAACCGTTCGCAAGCAACCAAAATATTATCCGCAAAATGCAATATCAAATCAATACAACTGGATAGTAATTGTGATTGCAGCATAATGCCAGGTTTTATTGCCGCTGATGAAACCGGCAACGCCATTGTATTAGGCAGAGGTGGGTCTGATACTTCTGCCAGTTATCTTGCGGTAGCCTTAAAAGCCATAAGAATCGAAATCTGGACAGATGTACATGGTATCTTCAGCACCAACCCGCATGTTTTGGCAACAGCTAGATTGATTGAAAAAATTGGCTATGAAGAAGCCAGAGAAATTGCGGCCAGTGGCGGCAAAGTATTGCATCCCCGCTGTATATTTCCTGCGGAGCAGAATAACATTCCTATTCATATTTATAATTTAAAAGACATGGGGGTTAATGGCACAATTATCAAAAAAGGTTATGAGTCACGCAGTCCAAGAGTACGGGCAATCAATGTTCGTCACCTGATCACTCTGGTGTCAATGGATTCAATGAACATGTGGCATCAGGCTGGTTTCATGGGCAAAATATTTGGTGTATATGAAAAACTGGGGCTCTCCATTGATATTGTTGTCACTGCACAGACCAATGTGACCATTTCATTGGATACGGCTGATAACATTTTGAATGATTCAGTATTAGAAAACCTCAAAGAAGAACTATCAATCTATTGTGAGGTGACAATTTATAAGAACTGTTCAGCAGTAACACTAGTAGGCTATAGGATGCGAGCATTATTGGGACAAATTGCGCCCATTATTTCGACATTTGCAGAACAGCGTATTTATTTAACCTCTCAATCTTCCAACGATTTGAACACCAGTATAGTGGTGGATGAGGATCAGGCTGATAAATTGGTTATCGCGCTACATGATGGTTTAATCTCAGAAAATGCTAATCAATATGGTTTTGGTTCAACCTGGGAGCAATTGCAGTCCAACAAGATTGACAAACAGCAAATCCCACCAAACTGGTGGCAAAGTGCTCAACAGCAATTACTAAAAATTGCTGAAAACCAATCGCCTTGTTATGTCTATAATAAGAGTACAATTATCCAACAGATAAAGGTACTCAAAAGCCTGAAGAGCATTGATAAAATCTTCTTTGCAATGAAATCAAATTCACACCCAAGTGTTTTAACAACCATGTACGAAAATGGTATAGGTTTGGAAACCGTCTCACCTGGTGAAATTCAAAGAGTACAGTCATCAATCACAGATGTTTCAAGTAATGACATGCTTTTCACTCCCAATTTTGCTGCGATTGAAGAGTATCAATCTGCCCTCAAGCAAGGCATACATGTCAGTATTGATAATAAATTTATTTTGCAACAATACCCAGAAGTTTTTAGTAACCACAGTGTTATTCTGAGACTGGATCCTGGTCATGGCAGTGGTCATCACCGTTATGTAAGAACGGCTGGAGAACAGTCTAAATTTGGCATTCATGAATCTGAACTCCCTGCAATCAAACAATTCTGTGACCAACATAATATTACCATCAAAGGCTTACATGCTCATGCTGGTAGCGGTATATTAGAGCACCAGAACTGGCAGAGAATAATCGCTTACTTAACTGATCAGATAAACATATTTACTGATGTGAAAATTATAAACATAGGTGGTGGTATGGGGGTTACAGAAAACCCCTATGAAAAAGGACTGGATATGCAAAAACTTGATGCCATTATTGATTCCTTTAAACAAAAACATCCTCAGATACAGTTCTGGATGGAACCTGGTAGGTTTTTAGTCGCAAATTCTGGCGTATTGCTGGCCAAAGTGACCCAAACCAAGGTCAAGGGGTCAAGTGGATATATCGGTCTGGAAACTGGTATGAACTCATTGATCAGGCCCGCTCTATACGGAGCATGGCATAATATTGTTAATCTGTCCAGATTAACCGATAACACCAACATTACAGCCACTATTGTCGGCCCTATGTGTGAAACTGGTGATATTCTCGGTGTTGATAGAAAAGTACCAAAATCTTTTGCTAATGATGTTTTCTTAATTGCCAATTGCGGAGCTTATGGCTTTAGCATGGCATCTCACTATAATTTAAGAAAGCCAGCTCAAGAAATATTTCTTGAGTAATCATTCTTACATGACATTATTGTTTGAACAAACTCCTGCCCTCGCAGGAATAACTACGTGAGTAGTTACGACTGAACGAGTCTTAATTTGATTAATCACCATTATTTATTGACGATTATCAATGCATATTAGCACCTGCTGATATACAATTCAGATCCGAAATACATAAAGAGGTAATGTTGTGGAATTATTTAATAGGCTTTTTGATAGCTATGTGGGGATGCTTAGTTTTGGTGTCATTTTATTTATGCTGGCAATGGCGGTGTGGTTTTATCGTTTCTTTATGAATAAAATTGAAGAAGAAGATAAAGCCAGAAAGAAATAGAATACATTTAAAAACTGAAGAGTTTTTGGGAGCGATACTGACTTGCCCTTATTGTCTGTATCGCTCGTTTTTTCTTTTATCTCAGGAAAATGTCTGATCTATTCACTGGCTGTACTGGCATCAGGGTTAGTTTTTATGCCGATTATTGCCACCAAGTCATCGAAGTGCATGGTTCCGACTCTCTTGCTGACCTGAATACCCTGTGGATTAAAAATCACGGTAGTTGGTAGTCCCATGGTGTTTTGTTTGTCAAACTCTGTTGGGTTATACACATCGGCTCTAACAATTGGATAATTAACATTATAATCTTCAGCAAAAGCCCTGACTATTTCAACATCAGCATCTTCATTATCTACGCCAATGATTTCTACCATATCACCATACTCAGATTTAAACTTTACAAAATCAGGTATTTCTTTTCTACAAGGTGGGCACCATGTTGCCCAAAAATTAACCACAACCCACTTGCCGCGGTAGTCAGATAATTTAACATCATTATCATCCAAATCTTTATAGGTGAAATCAAAAGCTTCAACGGTGGTGGTTTGCTCACTGTTATTGTCTGTTGATGTGATTTTTTCCTGAGTACTGTTATTTGACTCATTTTGACTACAGGCACTTATTGTCATTAGCAATAAGATTAGTAAACTACTTTTCATTTTCTTTCTCTATTTGTTTAAATATTGTTTTCATCGAGCTTTTCATCTCTGGAAATATTTTAGACCAGATTCTTTTAATAAAAGGTTCAAAATATTCAAAATCTTTTGCTGCTGTGGTGGGGAAGCTAAATCCACCCATAGTATAAAGCTTGCCAATACTAATGCTATCCATGTCCCGTAACAAGAAATAATCACCATCTTGGTTAGTTTGAATGAGTTTATTCGCTTCCAGCCAGTCAAGTTGCTGGTGTAGCTCATCATCTGGAACATTTCCCTGCCTATTAAAAATATCAAGTAAAGAAGTTATTTCCCCCTTTCTACTGGCATTCCATAATTGGTAAAGAACATCAATCACCACCAAAAAACGTTGATTGCCTGAATAATGCTGTACATGTCCCCGCCAGCGAGAGGTCTCAAGAGTTGCTGCAATGGTTCCGCCTAATAGTATTATATTCCAGGATAAATAGACCCAAAACAAAAATATAGGGATCGTTGCTAAAGTACCATAAACTCGCTGATAGCTGGGGAAAGTGGTCACATACCAGGCAAAGCCACGTTTGGCCATTTCAAATAAAATCGCAGCAACCAGCGCACCAACAATGGCAGATTTCCAGTTGACCTTTCTGTTAGGGACGATTAAGTAAATAAGGAAAAAGCCAAAAGTAGAGGCCATGACAGGCAAAAATTTTAATAAGTAAATCTTAATCCCTGCTAGGCCAGAATAACTGAACATATAAGAAGTTAGTGCTAACCCACCTCCAACCAGTAAAGGGCCCATTGTCAAGACCGTCCAATACATCACGATTTTTTTAATGATATTACCTGAGGGCTTAGTATCCCAAATCCGATTGAGGGCTTTTTCCATCGTATACATCATCATTATAGATGTCACAAACACAAACAAAGACATACTTAATTTTAAGTTTCGTGATTTATTGACAAAGCCATTGATATATTCCTGCACAACCTCGCCTGAGGTTGGCACAAAGTTTGAAAAAATAAAATCCTGAATCTGATTACTGACATCTCCAAACTGAGGAAAAGCGGCAAATATTGTTACCAATACCGTCATAAATGGCACCAGTGACAACAATGTTGTGTATGCCAAAGAAGATGCTGACAACGAGGTCTCGTTATCAATAAATTGTCGCCATACCTGATAAATAAAACGCCTAAAAGTATCCAGACTTTGTTTTAACACATTAACATCCTTGACAAAGCAGCTCCAGGGTCACTCCTGCGCATAAATGCCTCGCCAATCAAAAATGTATTGATATTATGTCGCTGTAACATGCTGATATTTTCAGCACTATGGATACCACTTTCACTGATGACAATCCTATCATCAGGTATGCGTTTGGATAAAGCCACGGAGGTGTCCAAATTAGTAACAAATGTCCGCAAGTTACGATTATTGATGCCAATTAATCTTACGGGTGTATTAAGAGCCCGAATTAACTCTGCTTCATCGTGCACTTCCATTAAAACTTCCATACCTAGTGTCTGTGCCAAAACTGTTAACTCATATAATTGTGGATCACCAAGAGCAGCAACAATCAACAGAATGCAATCGGCTCCCAAAACCCTGGATTGATAAACCTGCCATTCATCAATAATGAAATCTTTTCTTAACACTGGGATTTGTACCACAGATTTTGCCTGTTGTAAGTAATCATTATGACCCTGAAAGTATTGTTCGTCAGTTAAAACAGATAAACAGGCTGCTCCTGCTTTTTCATAAGAAACAGCCGCAGCTTGAGGATCAAAGTTTTTACTGATTAAGCCTTTGGAAGGAGAAGCTTTTTTTATCTCAGCAATCACCGCCGTATCATTGTTACTTATTTTATTATATATAGCTTGGTAAAAGCCCCTGCACTGAGGTAAATCATCTATACACTGACTTAATTGTTTTAAACTGTGCTTTTGGCAACCAGCTTCAATCTCTTCAACTTTGGTATTTAGGATTTTTGTTAAAATATCAGACATTTGTACACTCTATTAATTGATTTAATTTTTCTAACGCAGCTTGTGATTTTAATATATTTTGTGCTTGTTTAACACCTTGTTGCATAGTATCAACCTTACCCGAAACAT
>JAESTH010000231.1 GCA_016763695.1 Alcanivoracaceae bacterium | reverse complement strand
TACATGTACAACTACAAGATTTAGCAGAAATAAAAGTGGTAGATGGGGCACCTTTAATCAAAAGTGAGAATGGCAGGATTAATGGCTGGGTCTACATCACTATAGAAGATATAGATATTGGTACATACATAAAGCAGGCCAAAAAGATGCTTAATGAAAAACTACAAGTACCAGCAGCATATACCATAAACTGGACAGGACAGTATGAATATATGCAAAGAACAAAATCAAAATTGACATATATTATCCCTTTTACAATCTTAATCATTTTTACCTTGCTATTCATAAGTTTCAAATCTGTCAGTGAAGCATTGATGGTGATATTAACCATTCCTTTTGCAATGGTTGGCGGGTTGTGGATGATCTATTTACTGGGATACAATTTGTCAATAGCGGTGGCTGTTGGATTTATCGCTATAGCAGGAATTGCAGCCGAATTTGGTGTGGTTATGATTATTTACCTGCGCCAAGCAGTGAAAGAAAGTAAACCGAAAACCAGTTTAGAGTTAATGTCAGCAGTTATTTATGGTGCTGCTATGCGAGTCAGACCAAAAGCAATGACAGTTATAGTCATCGTTATAGGTTTATTGCCTATAATGCTAAGTAATGGTACTGGCTCAGAGTTAATGCGTAGAATTGCTGCACCGATGATAGGTGGAATGATAACAGCACCACTGGTGTCAATGTTGATCATTCCAATTTTATATTTTTATTGGAACAATAAGTTTGAGGAAAATAAATATGGGGAGAAATAGTTTGAAAAATTTTGTGATATTGTTTTTAATTGTCATTTTATCAGCTTGTGGGAATAAACATACAGTCAAGCCACAAATAGAATCAGAACCAACAGAGGTGACTAAAACGACCGAAGCAATACCAAACACCATTGCGGCAAAATTCCGTGAGGGCAGTCATTATATGCGAATTAACGCAGATTCTACATTACCAACCAATAGTGATAAAATTCAGATTACTGAGTTTTTTCTTTATAGTTGTCCACATTGTTATGAATTAGAACCAAAATTGCAAAAGTGGTTAGAAAAATACGACAATGTTGAATTTACTAGGATTCCTGCCATATTGGGTCCGTCATGGTCCGAGATGGCCAAATTCTATTATGTTGCTGAAAAATTGGGTAAACTGGATACATTACATGATAAGTTTTTTTATGAAAATCAACAGTCGAAAAATAAATTCATCAGCGAGCTGTCCATTAGACAATATTTTGTATTAAATGGAATAGATGAAAGTGCTTATTCCAAGGCCTATTATGATGAAGAGGTTATGGAAAAAACCAGTCAGGCACGAATTTTATCAATCAAGTATAACTTACGCGGAGTACCAGTTGTTATTGTCAATAATAAATGGAAAGTTGCTCCCTACTTTGTAAGAGATCAAGAACAGATGTTAGAGTTACTAGACTTTTTAATTGAATTAGAAGCCGGCGGAGGGCAATGAAAATGAATATATTATACCGAGTTATTCTTGTGGTAAGTGTTTTGAGTTCTACTCAATCTATAGCAAGAGAAAGTATGATTTATGGGGGCAGTTATGATGCTGATATAAAAAATATAAAATCAGCAAATATTGTTAATTTAAACATTGATGTTTGGGCAGGATATGCCAGAAATTTCGATATAAAATTGGCAAATATTGATGTTCCAGAGGTCTATGATGAGGCTCCTGACTGTCATTTAAAACTGATGGAAGATTCATTGAAATTTACCAAATCATTCATAAGAAATGCTAAAGAACTAAAAGTCCATAAGATTGCAATGGAAGATAGTATGAAAATATATGGTAGTGCAGAAATACACAACGAGAAAACCACACTCAGTAAAGAGTTGCTCAAAAAAGGGTTTGCGCGTTCAACTAATATTCCTAAAGAAACACCATGGTGTCAAGATGAAGAATAATGTTTTAATAGTGCTACTTATTATGGTTGTTGCAAGCTGTAATCAGCCTAAGAAAAATTCAGGGACTGATAAAGTGGTAGACACAACTACCACTGGTTATATGGAAGAACAGGAACGTAAAGTTGCGATAAAGAGTCATTCACAACGTTCAGGCATAGAGGTCTATGAAGGGGCTTGTATAGCCTGCCATGGCAAAACCACACAAGGAGCGCCAATCCCTGGTGACAAGGATGATTGGGATGTTCGTAAGAAGCAGGGAATGAAACAATTATTAAGCCATACTATAAATGGTTTTGGTGATTTTATGCCTGTAAGAGGTGGTTGTTTTGATTGTAATGATAAAGAACTACAGTCGGCTATAGAATACATGATTGAGCTACCTGAGATACGTTTAGATTTAAATATCAGAATGTAATTTAGCTTATAATACAGAAGCATTTATTAAGTTACAAAGATAAATAACTAGTCATTAGCGCGATGGTGATAATCTTATAAATATTGCTGATTATTCTCATTTAATCTAGTGATTTTTACCAGAGGTTCCTGCCTTCGTAGAATGATGGGTGGATTGTTAAAAAGATAATTGAATAAATGCTTCTACATACAGTGTTTTGGTTTTGGTAAACCAGCATATTTACAGGCAAGTCTCACTGGGCCATCAGGAAATAAACGGTAAAGATATCTTGAATTTGCAGATTCTTCAGAAACTTTATTTCTTATGGCCTTAATAAATAATCGCATAGGTGGCGAGGTTTCAGTTTGTAAATAAATATCACGCATAAGATTTATTATTTGCCAATGTTCGCGGCTTAACAAAAGTTTATCGTGTCTGGCTAATGATTCTCCAATACTCTTATCCCAACAGCTGTAATCCTGTAAATGTCCATTTTCATCAAGTCTAATATTCTTCAGGTCTACATTGTCCATCATTTATTTCCAGGTAAAGGTTCTTCGATATTTGTTAACCAGTTCAACCCAATTGTTATGGGAGATAGTTGCTATCATATCATCGTCAGAAGTAATAAAATAACAGTTGTATCCACTAAAAAGATCAATCAAATATTTATATTGATTGTTATTCATGGTTTCACCATAAAAAATCACAGCATCCTCAATAGTGACTAATTGACTATAACTGCTAATATTTTTAATTTCATCAAGGTTACATAAGTGTAGTGTTTGATAATTCATATGATAATATCTGACCGATTGAGTAATTTCTTTAGTTGTTTAGTATTTATTTCTCTGACCTTGAAAATTGATTTTTCAATAGGTGCTGTTTCATCGGCTAAATAAAAAACTTCTTCAACCCCGTATAAATCCAGACATTTCCAGGCATTATTTGTGAGCAATTGTTGTTTGCCGTTGTGAATAAAGATAATGTACATCTCACAATCATATGCTATCGCAGCAAGTACCTTGTCAAACTGCCATTGCGCAGCGGGGCAGTTAGTCGTATCGGTAATTAAAGCAACAGTAATCATATAAATTCAATTCTTTTATCTGAGTCGAGCATTGATTCCATCCATTGTCCTAAGCCATGCAAGCGAAAATAACAAACTACCTGAGAGTCCTTTAATTGATATGATTCGGCAATTGTAGAACAGGCAATGAGTGAAACATGCTGTTTTGCAATTTTCTCCCACTCACTATCATAGAAAAAAGCATATTTGACCGCTAATCCATAGAAGAAAACACTTGTTATTTGATGGTTTTTGTTCAATACTGACTTAACAAAATTAATTGCGTGATAATTTGCCGATGAGTTTTCACTCTTTGGATGAATAAAAATTGAATATTTCATAAGTTTTTCTGCAATTTAACACGATTTTACCTGTCTTATGTAGATAATAGTATAATTTACGATGTAAATAACCATGTTAGAAACTAAAAAATTAATAATTTTATCTATTGTATTACTATTTACAAGTAATCAATACACCAGAGCCAATGATTTTAACTTACCTGATCTAGGCTCTCATTCTGATGCTGTTTTATCTAGCACAAAAGAAGCTGAAATAAGACGAGATATAGTTAATCAAATTTATGAATTTGATTTGGTGATGCTAGACCCAATTATTGCTGACTATATTGAACAATTAGGTTTTAGATTGGCGGCCAATTCAGAGAATCCATATGCTCCCTTTGATTTCTTTATGGTAAATGAAAATGTAGTTAATGCATCCACGTACCCAGGTGGTTTAATTATAATTTTTAGTGGTTTGTATCTGCGCACAGAAACAGAAAGTGAACTAGCTGGTGTCATGGCACACGAGATTGCTCATGCTACACAACGACATATGTCCAGATTTTATGCAGATGTAAAGAAAAACACAATACCAGTTATGTTGGGCATGTTAGGTGCGGCTCTTGCTGCACAATACAGTAGTTCCGCGGATGCACCTATTGCAATCGCAACAGTTACTACTGCAATGCAGCAACAATCAATGATTAACTTCACCAGGGCCCACGAATACGAAGCTGATAGAGTTGGGATAGATACATTAAGAAAGTCAGAGTTTAATCCGTTGGGCATGGCTGGTTTCTTTGAAAAACTCATGCGAGAAAATCCGACTGATGAACGTTATCAATTGCCAGAATATTTACGCACTCACCCATTATCTGTAAACAGGGTGTCAGAAGCAAAAGATAGAGCAAAGGTCAATAAATCAGATAAATTTAAAGAATCAGAACTGTATCCATTTGTGAAAGAGAGGATCAGGATTTTCACAAAAAATTTAGAATTGGATAATGTTAGTTATTACAAAAAATTATTTAAAGATAAACTAAAATCAGAAATAAGTAATGCAGAAATTTATGGATATTCGTTATCGTTACACTTGGAGCGTAATAGTAAAAAAGCATTAGAAATAATCAATACAATACAGGTTACAGATCAGACGACATTATTAATATCAATGTTGAAAGCGGAAGTCTGGGCAGAAATTGATTGGCAGAAAGGTCAGAAGAAATTTGAGAAATTGTATCAGTTTTATCAAGAAAGCCCTATTGTCATTGAGCCCTATATTAAGGTGCTAATGAAAAACAAAAATTTTAAAAACAATAAATTTGCCCGGATTTTAGCTCGTAGCTTAGTACAGATGTATCCTGATAAACCACACTATTACCAATTATTAGCCATTACCAATCAGAATTTGGGTAGAAGTATTGAGGCCAATGAAGCACTTGCGATGAAAGAGCATCATATCAACAACAACTATCGAGCCGTAAGAATTTTGAAAAATGTCCTCAAGGAAGAACTGGACTATTATCAACGAGCAAGAATCGAATCGAAAATAACAGAGTATGAAAACCTAATCACGGATAGAGAAAGACGCCATGAAAAGCTTGAAGATCAAGCTAGCAGAAGAGGGAGTGATTTTTGAAAATATATGTATATGAGTCTCTTCGTTTAGTAATAGACATGATTTTCAATTTACTAGCATAAACGCTTTAGCCTGCTCCAGTGTTGTTTCGGTAATTTGGGAGCCACCTGACATTCTGGCTAATTCATGAACTCTTTGGTCAATATTTAATAACTCAACAGAGCTTTCAGTTAAGCCATTGATTTCAGCTTTACTAACCAAATAATGATGGTGCGCTAATCCAGCTACATGAGGTAAATGAGTAACGGCAAATACCTGTTGATTATCACTCAGTTTACGCATCAGTTTACCAACTGTTTCAGCAACTGCCCCACCAATACCAGCATCGACTTCATCAAAAACAAAACTAGAGGATTGTAAATCCTGTTTTTTACATATTTCAATGGCCAAAGCAATACGAGATAGCTCGCCACCAGAGGCGGTTGCCGACATTTTTTGTGGGGCTTGCCCAACATTCATGATGACCTCAAAATCACAGTTATTTTGCCCAAGTTTATTTATGGGCAACTCCGGGTTATGCTTAATATTTACAATAAACTGTGCCTTATTTAAGCCCATTTGTTGAACCACCTTAGTGACTTTTTGTTGAAAACTTAATGCTGTTGATAGCCTTGATTGAGATAGAAGCTGAGATTGTTTAGCATATTTTGTTTCCAATTTTAATTTGTCCTCTAATAATTTATCTCGCTGTTGTTTCTGTGAATCGTTGAGTTCAAGTTTGTTTGATAAATCAAGCTGGTGCTGATAGAGGATTTCTGCATTGACACTGTGTTTTCTGGCGGTTTGGTAAATTTGTTCTAGCCTGTTTTCAACTTCAGTGAGTTTTTCTGGATTAACTTCGACGCCATCATGCTTGCTTTGCAGTTGTGATTCAATCTCATTGAGATTAATGCTGACTTCATCAAGCATATTTAATATATCTACTAAATCAATAGCTTGTATTTCAGATAAAGAACTCATGATCTCAGCAATATCATCAGAAATATTACTGTTGGATTCATTATCACCAGCTAATAATGCCAAAGATCGATCCATACCAGCAATAGTATTGACGGCATTGGTTAGTGATTTTTGTTGTGTGTGCAGCCCATCTAGTTCATGCTCCCTGAGGTTGAGTTGGCTTAGTTCTTCGTATTGATAGCGCAATAATTGGCTGTCAGATTCATTTAATGCACCAGCCAGTTCAATCTGCCTTAACTCACTATTGATCTGATGCCAGCGATGAGATAAATTTTCTGTCTCTTTCAATAAAGACTGGTACTGTCCAGCATCATCAATAATGGATAATTGGTATTTAGCATTGTTGAGCTTTATTTGGTCGTGTTGGCCATGTATCTGTACTAGTAGACTACCCAGTTGTTTCAAGCTGGCATTAGTGCATGGTCGCGTGTTTAACCACGATTTTGAGCGTCCATCGACAGTAATCACCCGGCGGCATTCAATTTCATTATTGTGTTCTACATCCTGTTCTGCTAACCACTGTTTGACCGCGTTGTTATTGCTGATATCAAATAAGGCACTGATTTCACATTTTTTTTCTTTATTGCGAATAACCGAATAATCGGCGCGATTACCGAGTATTAATGATAAAGCACCAACGATTATTGACTTGCCAGCACCCGTTTCTCCGGTGAATGCATGGAAGCCTTGAGTAAAGTCTAAATCCAGTTGCTTGATTAAGACATAATTTTTTATAAATAACGATTTCAACATTGAATTTTTTTAGGCAAACACCATATAACGACTTGTTATTGTATCTATAAATTAGAGAATTACCAAGATGAATGAAGAAACAGAAAAAAAAGAAGTTGAATTAGAGCAGGCTGTGGAAGAGATTAAAGAAGAAATCAAACAGGCAGAAGAAAAAGAAGCTGAGGATATTGCTGAAGTTAATGAAGAAATGGAGAAGCTGAAAGATGAAATTATGCGCATGCGTGCTGAAATGGAAAATGCCCGAAAGCGCAATGCCAGAGAGTTGGATAACTTGAGAAAGTATTCTTTAGATAAGTTTGCCAAGGCCTTGATTCCTGTGGCTGATAGTTTAGATAAAGCACTGGAAGTGAGTAATAACAAAAGTTGTCAAGTCACGACAGAACAGATGGTTGAAGGCACGGAGATGACACAAAAGGTTTTTTTAAAGGTTCTGGCTGATAATGGCGTGGAAGTCATTGATCCTCAAAATGAAAAATTCGATCCAGAATTTCATGAGGCAATGACACAGGTTCCCAACCCTGATCTGAAACCAAATACAATTGTTGATGTATTCCAGAAAGGTTATGTCCTGAATGGTCGTTTAGTACGACCCGCGATGGTTGTTGTCAGTAAGTAATACTTGAAAAATGATCAAGCAGCCATACATTAGTATCAACTTAAAAATAAGCATTAAAAAATAATGATGACTTATTTAAACCAATTAAAAATATTTAGAGGTCAATAAAAGTGGCAAAAATTATAGGAATAGATTTAGGAACAACAAACTCTTGCGTTGCAGTAATGGAAGGGGATGATGTTAAAGTAATTGAGAATGCTGAAGGCGATAGAACGACTCCTTCAATCGTTGCGTATGCTGATGATAATGAAATCTTAGTTGGTAAATCAGCTAAACGTCAGGCAGTAACGAATCCTGAAAATACATTATTCGCGATCAAAAGATTGATTGGGCGTAAATTTAACGAAAAAGTAGTGACTAAAGATAAAGATTTAGTCCCTTATAAAATAATCGGGGCTGACAATGGTGATGCTTGGGTTGAGGTTAAAGGAAAAAAATTAGCACCGCAGGAAGTATCTGCACGTATCTTGATGAAAATGAAGAAAACAGCGGAAGACTACCTTGGTGAAAAAGTTTCAGCTGCGGTAATTACTGTACCTGCTTACTTTAATGATTCTCAGCGTCAGGCTACTAAAGATGCAGGTAAAATAGCTGGTTTAGAAGTCAAACGTATTATCAATGAACCAACTGCGGCGGCACTAGCCTATGGTATGGATAAAAAAGGTGGTGATAAAACCATCGCTGTTTATGATTTGGGTGGTGGTACATTTGATGTATCAATTATCGAAATTGCAGACATTGATGGTGAGCAGCAGTTTGAAGTATTGGCCACTAATGGTGATACATTCCTAGGTGGTGAAGATTTTGATGCGCGTGTAATTGACTATATCGTTGAAGAATTCAAAAAAGATCAGGGTGTTGATCTTAAAAATGATCCAATGGCGTTACAGCGCTTAAAAGAAGCCGCTGAAAATGCAAAGATCGAGTTGTCATCATCAGAACAGACAGAAATTAACCTTCCATATGTCACTGCTGACGCATCAGGTCCCAAGCATTTAAACATGAAGATTACTCGATCAAAGCTTGAGTCTCTGGTTGGAGACTTAATTGAGCGCACAATCGCTCCTTGTAAAATGGCCTTGAAAGACTCCGGTCTGAGTTTATCTGAAATTGATGATGTTATCTTGGTCGGCGGTCAAACACGTATGCCTAAAGTACAATCAGTAGTCACGGATTATTTTGGAAAAACACCTCGTAAAGATGTTAATCCTGATGAAGCAGTTGCCATGGGTGCAGCGATTCAGGGTGGAGTACTATCTGGAGATGTAAAAGATGTATTATTATTAGATGTGACGCCATTATCTCTCGGGATTGAGACTATGGGTGGAGTGATGACTAAATTGATAGACAAAAACACCACGATTCCAACCAAGGCATCACAGGTTTTCTCTACTGCCGAAGATAATCAGGCAGCGGTAACTGTACATGTATTACAAGGTGAACGTGAAATTGCTTCAGCAAATAAGTCATTAGGTCGTTTCGATTTACAGGGAATTGCTCCAGCAGCACGTGGCATGCCACAAATTGAAGTTGAGTTTGATATTGATTCGAATGGTATCTTGCATGTATCCGCTAAAGATAAGGCCACAGGTAAAGAACAGCGCATTGAAATTAAGGCGGGTTCTGGTCTAACAGATGAAGAAGTTGAACAAATGGTAAAAGATGCAGAACTGCATGCTGAAGAAGATAAGAAATTTCAGGAAGTAGTTAAAGCACGTAATGCTGCTGATGCCATGGTTCATTCAGCCAAGACTTTGATTGAAGAAAACAAAGAAATGATAGAAGATGGTGAAAGAGCTTCAATTGAAGAAGCCATAACTAAAGTCGAAGAAGCCATGAAATCTGATGATAAAGACGCAATTGAACAAGCAAGTGAAGCATTACAGACAGCTCTGGCTCCCGTGATGCAAAAAGCACAAGCTGCGGCAGCTCAAGCAGGTGCGTCAGGTGAAGCTCCTGCAGAAGATGTAGATGCAAATGACGATGATGTTGTTGATGCAGAATTTGAAGAAGTAGATGAAGATAAAAAATAATTTTTGCTAAGTTATTGAGCAAGAATAAAGCCCTTAGTTTCGATTAAGGGCTTTTGTGTTTAAAATATAAAACTAAAAATGAACCGTCATTCATGTGAAGGCAGAAATCTCCAAAAGTTTAACTAGATTGTGGGTTTATTGCTTTTTAGATAAAGTTCCGGTCTTTTCGGGAATGATGTAAATTAAAGAATTAAAAGAGATAGTCAAAAATGTCACAAAGAGATTATTACGAAATATTAAGTGTTAGTAAAACGGTAACAAAGGTTGAGTTGAAAAAAGCTTTCAAACGTAAAGCCATGAAATATCATCCTGATCGTAATTCGGATCCTAGTGCACAAGATGAATTTAAAGAAATTAACCGCGCATATGATACCCTAAGAGATGATCATAAACGTGCAAGATATGACCAATTTGGACCTGAAGGGGTTAATCAGGCAGCAGGCGGCAGTGGTTTTCATGGTGCAGATGTTGGTGATATTTTTGGCGATATTTTTGGTGATATTTTTGGTGGTGGAGGTCGCCGCCAACAGCAACAACGCGGCAGGGATATTCAGATTGAAGTGACTGTCAGTTTGGAGGAGGCTGTTAAGGGCGTATCAAAAGAAATTAAAATCCCAACAATGACTGCCTGTAACCTCTGTGATGGCACAGGCTCAAAAGATGGAAAGAGCACGGCTTGTAGCACTTGTCATGGTGCTGGCAAGGTACGTATGCAACAAGGTATTTTTTCAGTGCAACAAGCATGCCCAAATTGTCATGGACAAGGTCAGATGATCGAAAATCCATGTAACCACTGTAATGGTCAGGGACGAATAAAGGAAACAAAAACCCTAAATGTAAAAGTGCCATCAGGGGTGGATAACGGCGATAGAATACGATTGAGCGGTGAAGGAGAAGCGGCACCAGCAGGTGGTGTGTCAGGAGATTTATATGTGGATATTAATGTTTTAGAGCACGAGATTTTCCAACGTGATAACGATGATTTGTATTGTGAAATGCCGATAGACTTTGCTACCGCAGTGTTAGGAGGTGATTTGCAAATTCCGACATTGGATGGAGAGGTGAAACTTAAAATACCAGCAGAAACGCAGTCGGGTAGAATGTTCAAGTTAAGAGGTAAAGGCGTTAAATCGGTACGGTCACACAGAACGGGCGATTTGATGTGTAAAGTGGCGGTTGAAACACCCGTTAATTTAACTAATTTCCAGAAAAAATTAATCAAACAGTTATCAGAATCCATTAAAAAAGGTGGCACTAAACACAACCCTAAAGAAAAGGGCTGGTTTGACAGTGTTAAAAACTTTATGGATAAACTAAAATCATAATGACATTAGCAATAGGTATATCAGGAATAAGTGGCAGAATAGGGCAACGACTATTTGCCCTAATCAATGAAGATGATGACTGCAATGTCAAGAATGGGCTTATTTCAAAAAGTAGCAAATATAGAATAGAAGATTTAAACGTCAATGTGTCTAATAGTTGCGGTAAGTCGGATATTTGGATTGATTTTTCTACTCCCAAAGCGTTTGAAAAGGTTTTGTCTCATTGTATTGAAACAAGAACACCTCTGGTAACAGGTACCACAGGACTTAGTAAAAAGCACTATAAAGAAATTGAGAACGCAGCTCAACACATCGGGATATTGTGGGCATCAAATTTTGCAATTTCAATTAATCTCATTCAGCATTTATTATCTCGCTATACACAGTTACAGCCTTCGACAGTCAAAATTACAGAAACGCATCATATCCATAAAAAAGATAAGCCATCAGGGACCGCTATAACATTAGCTAGGAGTATTAAGCCACATGGCATATTAAAAAAAATTGATGATGACTGTTTCTTACTTGATGATATAAATATCTTATCTATTCGAGAAAGTGAAGTTGCTGGAATTCATGATATAGAAATTATCAATGAATCAGAGAGCATAAGTATTTCTCATAATGCCAAGACACCGAAAATTTTTGCTCAAGGTGCCATAAATGTAGCAAAATGGTTAGTCAATCAAAATACTGGTTTTTATACTATGAATGATTATATAGAGAGTCTTTCATAAGTTTTGTTGGCATTAAAATTATCATGATATACGTGATTTAACTGATTAGTCGAAATATCAAAGAGTGAACATTCTCCTGAGAATAGGTTACTGTATCAAGATGTTTCCACTTCCACATCTGTTATTTTCACTGGGATCTTTTGTTGTTAACTTGTGCCCTAATCTCTGATAATTGTTACATAATTCTTGTTCCCACAGCACTAGATCTGACAAAGTTGAAGCAAGACTCAATAAAACTGAGGCTGATTGTTTTTGTTCAATCCATGCAGAAACATATTCGTCATGTTTTTCGCGAAGGCGCTGAGTGATGTAGCTTTCAGCTTTGACGCCAATCATCCAAAACCAAAGCTAACAAAACACTAAATACAATTATAAAAATTTCTATAACAAGTTTGATCCATGATTTTGAGCGGGGGTTCATATTTTTTCCTCATAATAAACGACTCATTGTATAAATAACAGCGTCTTACACAAAATTAATACGTTACAACTTCAGAGTTTAAGTTATTTCATTGTCTCAATCTGGTACATTATGAAAAGAAAGTATTAATATGTTCTTTACTCTCTTTGGCAATTAAAACATTAATTAAAATAAAACAGGTGACTCCTATAACATATTTTAACGATTAAATTATAAAATATAAAGTCGATTTATAAATTTTAACCAACATGCTAAAAAATTCTTTAAAAGTTTAAATCGTTATATGTAATACATTTATATATACTAATGAATTAGTGAATTAATATTAGTTTCACTGACAAACTTTTATCGATTTTTTTCATTGAGCATTTGCTTAATAATGGGGTGTAGGATAACTTCCATAGCAAGTACCATTTTTCCTCCTGGAACAACAATGGTGTTTCTCCTAGACATCCAGGATCTATGTAACATGGATTGTAAATAAGAGAAATCTATATTTAATGCTCTATAATCTTTAAATCTAATGACCACCATTGACTCATCACTTGTGGGAATTACACGGGAATCAAACGGGTTTGATGTGTCAACAAGTGGAACTCTTTGAAAGTTAATATCTGTTTGTGAGAACTGCGGAGTGATAACGTTTACATAATCGCGCATACGTCGTAATATAGTATTTGTTACATCTTCGGGTTTATAACCCCGTTTAGCTGTATCTCGGTGGATTTTCTGTATCCATTCAAGATTAACGATTGGTACAACGCCAATTTTTAAATCTGCATATTGCGCTATGTTTATGTCATGTTGTTCATTAGCTATTGCGCCATGTAGCCCTTCATATAACAAGAGGTCACTGTTTTCGCCTACATTTTCCCATGTAGTGAACTCTCCAGGGTTGAGGCCATAGGATGTTGCCTTTTCTTTTGTATGAACATAATATCGTCGTTTACATTGGCCAGTTTCACCATATGTTTTAAATGTGTTTTCAAGCTCTTTTAAAATATTGGCTTCAAAGCCAAAGTGGCTAAAATTTCGACGATTTTTTTGTGCTTGCTGTACCTTTTTTTTCATTTCTTTACGACTATAGCGATGAAATGAATCGCCTTCAATAATTACAGGCTTGATATTTTGACGATGAAATATCTCCTCAAAAGCCTTTTTCACTGTAGTTGTACCAGCCCCTGATGAACCTGTTACAGCAATAACTGGATGTTTTTTAGACATGATAAGCACCTATTAATTGTTTTATTGTCATTGTATTGATATCGCAGAAGTTTGTATAAACGGCTTCGGCATTTGAAAACTCCTGTCTTTTTGTATATAAATTAGTAACCACTATGGTTTTGATACCAGCTGCTACAGCCGATGTTAAGCCAATTGATGAATCTTCAAAAGCTACACACTCTTCGGCTTTTAGACCCAAACAGGTTAATGTGTATTTATATATGTCTGGAGCTGGTTTTTTATTTACGACAACATCTCCTGCTGCAATCACATCAAATACTTTTTCAGCACCATTACCTAATGTACTGTTGAGTAAAGTTGTTACATTAATGGCAGTTGTTGTAGTTGCTATGGCAAGACGAATACCATTTTTCTGGGCTTGATTAACGATGCGTTTAATTCCATTTCGTAATTTTATTTTGCCCGACTGTAGTAGTTTAAGATAGTGTTTTGTTTTAGTGGCATGTAATTCTATTATCTGTCTCTCGTTGAGGGTATTATTTCCAATAAAATATTCTTGATAATATTCTATACGCTCTTTGCCCCCTGCTATTTTGAGTAGTTCCCCATATAAGTTTTTATCCCAATGCCAATTAATATTTTTGTCATTAAAAGCAAGGTTAAAGGCAACGCGATGACCATCACGCTCTGTGTTAGCCATAGTGCCATCAATATCGAATATTATACATTTAAGATTCATAAGTTAGATTATTGTCATTCCTTAGCATGTAAGGAATGACGTGTCCTGATATTTTTTCAATATCTTTTAACTGTACTAAATTTATTAGTATTAAGTTTTTGATATTAAGAAAAAGTAATCATGATTGCTGGAGTGTTTGCTTAACGGTATCAACCACATTTTCAACAGTAAAACCAAAGTGTTTAAATAATACAGCCCCTGGAGCAGATTCACCGAATGTATCTTGAGAAATAATTGAACCATGTAAACCCACATACTTATACCAAAAATCACCTTGACCAGATTCTACTGCAATTCGCTTAGCCACTGATTTTGGTAAAACACTTTCTTTATAAGCGCTATCTTGTGTATCATAAATATTTGTGCAGGGCATTGAAACAACTCGTATTTTATCACCTAACTGTTCGGCAGCTTGCATTGCAATACCAACCTCAGAACCCGTGGCAATAATTATTGCTTCTGGAGTGCCCATAGAGTCTTTAAGAATATATGCACCCCTAGAAATATTTTCAACTTGTTGAGTATCCCTTGCTTGTTTATCTGAATTTTGTCGTGTAAACAACAAACAGCTGGGACCATCAACTTTCTCTATTGCAGATTTCCAGGCCACAATAGACTCAACAGCATCACAAGGGCGCCAAACATTCATATTAGGAATTAAACGCAGTGATGAGATTTGTTCAACAGGCTGATGAGTTGGACCATCTTCTCCTAGACCAATCGAATCATGGGTATAGACAAATAAGCCCCTAATTTTCATCAATGCCGCCATTCTTAACGCATTTCTGGCATATTCAGAGAACATTAAAAATGTTGCGCCATAAGGTACTAAACCACCGTGCAACATCATGCCATTCATCATTGCTGTCATACCAAATTCGCGTACTCCGTAAGATAAATAATTACCTGAAAAATCTAATTTTTTATCATTACACGCTTTAGATCCAGACCAAAAAGTATTGTTTGAAGGTGTTAAATCAGCAGACCCTCCAAATAAGCCTGGAACCAATGGGCCTAATTTTTCCAGGGCATATTTTGAAGCTTTACGCGTAGGCATACTTTCAGTTTCTACTTGAGCTTGTTCGATCAAGGCCTGGGCTTTACTGCTAAAATCATTGGGTAACTCATTATTCATTCTGCGGGTATAATCTGCAGCTAGCTCTGGATATCTTGCTTGGTATTGCGCAAATAATTCATTCCATTGTGCCTCATAATCCGCACCTTTAGTATGTGCGTTCCAGCCATCATAGATATTTTGAGGGATTTCAAAAGCAGGTGAATTCCAATTTAATGCTTTACGGGTTGCAGCAACTTCATCTTCACCAAGCGGTGCGCCATGGCACTCATGAGAGCCGGCTTTGTTTGGTGCGCCTTGGCCAATATTAGTTTTTGCGCAAATGATTGAAGGTTTGTTGGCTTTTCTTTGTGCTTTTTTAATGGCTTTTTTAATGGCTTTTGGATCATGGCCATCAATGCTTTGTACATGCCAACCATAGGCTTTAAAACGCTTGACTGTGTCGTCAGTAAACCAGCCATCAACTTCTCCATCAATAGAAATATTATTGTCATCATAGATAGCAATTAATTTCCCTAATTTAAGTGTGCCGGCAAATGAGCAGGCTTCATGTGAGATACCTTCCATCAAACAGCCATCTCCCAAAAACACATATGTATGGTGGTCTACAATGTTTAAGTCATCTTTATTAAACTCCTTAGCCAATAGTTTTTCAGATAATGCCATACCTACAGCATTGGTAAGACCTTGTCCTAAAGGACCGGTAGTAGTCTCGATTCCTGCGGTATAACCATACTCTGGATGCCCTGGAGTTTTAGAGTGTAATTGTCGAAAATTCTTAATATCATCCATGCATAGGTCATAACCTGTTAAATGTAATAAAGAATACATTAACATAGATCCGTGTCCATTTGATAAGACAAATCTATCGCGGTTAGACCAATGAGGGTTTTTAGGATTGTGATGCATAAAATCGTTATACAAAACCTCCGCTAAATCAGCCATTCCCATGGGGGCTCCTGGATGTCCAGAGTTGGACTTTTGGATGGCATCCATAGATATAACCCTAATAGCATTAGCTAGAGTTGTTCGGCTAGTTGTATTTCCTGACATAATATTTTAGCTCAATAATAATTTAAAGACCATATTATATCAGAGCGATATTAAATAGAAGTCACAATTATTTATGTTAGGTATAAAAATAGCTTATGAATGTATATTGGTTATTTTTCACTAGTCACTTACATCTTAATGACTTTCAAAAAAACTGGTTTTGATCAAAAATGTAGGGAGTTCATCTTTAAATCATGAAAGTTACTTAATTGAGCCATCAATAAAACATTATAAGTGTCATGTTTTATATGATATATAAGTTAATTCCTTTACCAGTTTTTCCGAAATTTCATTAACCCATGAAATATAATAACCAGTATTATAGTCAATATATATCATAAATAAGATTATTTATTTCAACTTTAGAGGTATATTCATAGCACAACGAAAGCCAATTGAACCATAGGCATACCTGCCACTAACTGGCGGTTTAACATTACGGAATGAACTGCGTAAATTCAGTTTATTTTCATCCCACGAACCACCACGAACAACCCGGCGCGGACTGGAGTCTGGCCCAGTTAAATTACCTTTTGCATAGTAATTGGGAATGGCATCTGCCGTATACCAGTTTGCAGTCCACTCACCAGCATTGCCATGCATGTCATATAAGCCATAAGCATTTTTTGCACGACTGGCAATTTTCCAGGTACGGTCTTCTCCGCAACCATCTCCTTCATCTGCTACACTGCCTTTTGTTACACCATCATCTAATATAGCCTGTTTGCAACTGACCTTCTGACCCCATGGGTAACGGCTTGAGGTCTGTGCTCTTGCTGCTTTTTCCCATTCCGCTTCGTAAGGTAATCTGGCTTTCTGCCATTGACAATAACTATTGGCATCTGCCCAGTCCACACAATTCATTGGGTGCTGGCTTCGCTCTTTTACAGTAATATTACAGTATTCAGTTAATTTACTATTTTCAGGCGGTTTACATTTCCCTGCGTCAATACAGGCTTGATATTGGTCAACAGTTACTTCATATTTGCTTAATTTAAAAGCAGGCACAAATACAGAAATACCACCAGATTGCCCTTCATCACTGGCACAATCATCATCATTGACAGAACAGCCCATTTGAAAAGCACCCGCAGGAATTAACACATATTCTTCTGCATTAATTTGTGAAAAATAAAACAACAGCATAATTGCAGTTAGACCTATTTTCTTCATTTATACTATCCCCTTGTTATGCCTATTATTAATCATTACTTTTAGCCGTCACCATGACCAACCCCTTTTCTATCCAAATGGTAATCTCTACACCGCGTGCATAGGTTGTTATGGGATTAGGGTCTTTTTCTATATCAGGTAACCCCCAAAACATGTCGCTATAGTTTGTCTGAAAAAGAGTTACAAATTTACCATCTTTCTGTTGATATCTCAGTTGTGCTGCCGTTGATCCCTTTATGGAACAATATCTGCCACCAGCGAGTGATACTTGATTTCTTTGCTTGAATTGTAGTGAAGAAATGGGTAGAAAATCTAATTTGTCAAAATAGTTTTGTACATCTGTTATTTGTTCAGACCTGATTTCAAGAGGTTTAAGTTTCAAATGATTTTTTGCCACTTCATCGGCGATTTGTGCCACCAGACGATTTTGTAGGGGATTAATCTGAGTTGTTAATAGGGTAATAATCAACACTAAAGATATACTGGCAACCATAACAAATAAAGGTATTCTATTTTTATGATTTGTTTTCACATTGTTTTTTTGTAATGCCTGCAACTTTTGTAACTGATTGCTACTTAATTCGATTTTGTTAATATGCTTCTGCATGGCATCTTTGAAAATATTTTTCATAAGTTAGCTCCTGCTGCATCTAATTTAGTGAATTTAGCTATGACTTTTTCTCGTAGCCTATGGATTTTTGATAATATGGTTCCCCTTGATACTCCGGTTTCATCACTGATCTGTTTGGCACTATAGCCTTCAACTGCCCAAAGATAGATTATTTCACGTTCTGAAGTATTCATGATGTCCCAAATAATGGTTACCTGATCTTGTGCAATCATTAAGTCGTCAAGAGATAATGTGTCAATTGCCAAGGTATCATTGTTTTCGATTGTTTCAAAGGCGATAATATTGCTGCGTCTTTGATTGTCAATAAACTGATTGCGAATAATCTGACGAATATAGGCCATTTCTCTCTGAATATTTTGAGAAGATTTTTTTAAATATTTTTCTAGCCCTGTTTGAAGTAAATCATAGGCATCATCACTATTGAGTGTTAATGAATAACTGTATTGATAAAGTTGATTTAATTGCTGCTTAGTTAACATGTGTGAATCCTGTTATCCATCTTTTGCAGATGAGGTCATTTAAAGTAAAATTAGTGTTTTGTAAAAAGGGGATTAATTCAGTCAAAGTATGCTCTTTAGTGGCTAAAATTAAATTGTAGTCGTTATTGCTAATGACAACAACTGTAGTATTAAATTCTTCTTTATAAATAATTAAATATTGTTGTTGTTTTTTGATCTTGATTTCCTCACTTTTTTTGAAGGCTTGCCAGATTGAATATATATCATACTGGCAATCAAGTAAAAAAACATCTTCAGCCAATTCAAGTTGACATGTGGCCTGTTGTATATCTGTTAGACGAGAAAAATCGGTAACATTAAAAGTTTTGCTATTACTGACATAGTAACATTTGTTTAATAGCCATTCGAAATCAACTAGATTTTGTAAATATGGCAGAGCTAAAAGCTCTTTATGTTTTTTTGATAAATCAAAAATGGTAGTTGAAAAATTTTCACCATAATTATCTAAATTATTGGTGTTGGATGGCGTTTTATTAATGTGTTGAATAGCCAATTGTTTGAAATAATTTTTACCTAATAAATGAGAACAGATAGGATAAACGTCAAATAATGCACAAAGCAAGGCACCCATAGTATTGTTACGATAAATTTTGAGGGCGGTTGAGGGTTTAATATTGAGTTTATCATCAATCAATGCGGTTAATAGTGTATTATCCTGATGATAAATAACAGCATCAAAAGCGAGTTGTAATTGTTTTAGCATACAGATACTTTGCTAAGGGCTGGCATCTGATAATCCATTTTCTGCAAGATGTTTTGGGCTTTATTGCGTTCTGCTAATAAGATATTCCATGATGGAATGTCATTATCCCATTCAATTAAAGTGGCTTTATTGCCAAGATGTGCTATTGCTAACTGATATAATGTCCATACCTGTTCACAGACAGGGTTATTATGCGCGTCAATTAAAAAATTAGTATGTGTTTCAAAACCAGCAAGGTGGATTTCTTGTACCCAGTCTGGATGCATATGCTTAATTGTTTGTTCAGCACTTGAGCCTAGGTTAACTTGATTGACATATAAATTATTGATGTCCAATAATAAACCACAACCAGATTTTTGTACTAACTGCCCGATAAATTCTGCTTCAGTCATTTCACTGTGCTTGTAACTTAAATAGCTTGAAACATTTTCCAATAATATTTGATGTCCTAAATAATCCTGAACTTGATTGATTCTTTGCACAAGATGTTGAAGTACTTTTTTGCAATAGGGTAGTGGTAATAAGTCATGTGCAAAATGGTCATTGGGCAATTGAGCAAAGCAAATATGCTCCGAATAAGCGATAGCATTACCGCGTTTCATTAAATTTTTTATGGACTTTAAATAGTCGAAGTCTAAGGCTTGTGGACTACCCAACGATAATCCCACACCATGAATGGTAATGGGATAACGTTCACTTATTAAAGCTAAATAGTAGTCATTGAGATCAGAGCTTAACCAATTGTCAGCTAAAATCTCAAACCACAAGCCGTCTATCTCATGACGGAGAATATCCTGGATATGTTGTATTCTTAAACCAACGCCAGCATTATTCTTTAGGTCATTGAGTGTCCTCATGGGTTTTTTAAGCTTTATTGGTTTTAGCAGGTTTTATTTTTGCAACTTTGCCACCTGTTATTTTTTCACAAGTTCCTTTGGGCACATAAACCCACTCATCATCAAGATTATCAAATGCAGCTTGTCCCGCACAGCCATGTTTGCCACTTAATGAACCACAGTCATTTTTACCTGCTTTAGAAATACCTGTACATTTTTCCCAAAATTCTGGTTGATCTGGAACTGCGCTGGCTATAGGGCTTGCGGTCAATCCAATTAATAGAATATTGGCGATGGCTGCTTGCACAACGATTGATTTTTTCATGTCATTTTTCCTGGTTTGTAGTTGTTTTTAATTATGTGAAGCTTAAAGTCTTGGTTAATCAGGGAAGATATCGTGAGTACCAGCCCCAATAAAGTGTAGTAAGGATGTTGTTTCTTTAAGCTTCCCCTAATAAACGCTTGGGAGTTCATTTTGATTGCATTTATTTTAAATAAATATTAAATAGTGCTTGAACGAGAAAGAATAATCTACTGCGAAAAAGCTGGATTTGGTCAAAATATTCCATGCTTTTCGTCAAATAGCACGCTATTTTCCTTAAACCATGAAAAATTATTGCCTCAAACCAGGCTTTCCCTCGCTACGACTACTTTCTCGGTCAAGCACTAAATAACGAGACTTTTGAATAATTGCCAACTCTTCATGAAAGTTAGCAAATAATAAATTTTTAAATTCTAATTTCTGTTCTTTCCTTAAAAAAATTACTATTCATGGATTTAAATCTAGTTTTCTAAGGTTTCTGTCAATACCAATCAAAACTGAGCCATTTTTTTACAGCAAAACCAGTAATTAGCCACTGTTGTATTCTGATTAAATAGCTGAAATTATGGTTTTACAAGTAAGAACCCATGATTTCACCAAGAAAGCAGCTATTTCAATGTAAATCCCTCATTGGACTGTTTACGGCATGCAAATTTGTTCCTGTCAAATTTAGTGACATCTGTTCTTATGCAATTATGTCGAATCATTGTCACTTAGTTTTAAAGCTTAATTACACCAAAAAATGGAGTGAAAGTAGGTATTTAATTGACTGGTCGAGTTTGTGTGATTTGTCAACGATGTAATTTTTTAACTGAGACAAAAAAATAACAGAATGTATGGCGGTATTTTACCAAATGTAGTTTCTATGTGCTTATGGTCTGAGTCATTATGTAGCCAAATGCAACTAACCATATAAATAAAATAAAAGCCAATAAAACTGGGCGCAATCCTGCCTGTTTAAATTTAGCGATATGTGTTTCCATTCCTAATGCGGTCATAGCCATGGTCAGCAGGAATGTGTCAATGAGATTGATACTTGAGACCAGAGTTAATGGTAGTAAGTGTAGTGAATTAAAACCGGCCACAAAAATAAACAACACTGCAAACCATGGGACTATCAATTTGGTTTTTTTATGCGTAGCATGTGCCTTTATTTGTGTTAAAAATAGACCCAATATTAATAACATCGGAGCTATTAGCATCACTCGGGTCATTTTAACAATAACAGCAGTATCACTGGCAACGTCATCAATGGCACCACCTGCTGCCACCACTTGAGCGACTTCATGCACGCTGCTGCCCACATACAGGCCATATTGATTAAAGCTCATGTCTAGCACACCTGATTTAAACAGTATAGGAAATAAAAACATGGAAATGGTGCCAAATAAAACCACGGTTCCTACAGCAATGGCCGTTTTATGAGGTTCTGACTTTAGCACATCTTCGGTGGCAAGCACCGCAGCTGCTCCACATACAGCACTGCCTGAGGCAACCAGAATAGCGGTGTGTTTATCCAGTTTTAAGACTTTAATGCCAATAAATATCCCCAGTAGCATGGTGCTGCCTAGCATGATAATAGAAAGAGATAACCCCTCCAGGCCAATGGCAGCAATTTGTTGGAAGGTGATTCTAAAACCATAAAAAATAATAGCAATACGCAATAATGTTTTTGCAGAAAAGGCAATGCCCGTTAGCCAGCCACAGGGAATCATATGACGGATAGAATTAGCAAATATAATCCCAAGTAATATACCAATAACCAATGGACTAATTGCCAGTGTCCTAATAGCAGGGGTTTGTGCAATAATAATAGCAATGCTGGCAAAAATGGCAACCAGAACAATACCGTAAATTTTATTAGCGATAGATTGAGTCATTAAGGTTAACTGTTGTTTTAGAAATTAACGACCATGTAAAATTCTCACTCGAACGGTTCCATCAACGCCTTTAAGCTGCACTTTTAGATCGTCTATATCCTCTCCGTTCACATCCATAATTACATAGCCAATTTCTCCAGAAGTCTGTAAATGTAATGCAGCAATATTCATGCCTAATGAGGAGAATATGTGATTTATTTTTTCCAGTACACCAGGCTTGTTTTTATGAATATGCATGATACGACTCTGACCATCCTGCAATTCTGGAATAGAGACTTGTGGAAAATTAACTGCCGAAGAAGTTGAGCCATTATTTGAATATTTTAAAAGCTTATGGGTCACTTCATTGGCAATATTAACCTGTGCTTCCTGGGTGCTACCGCCAATATGAGGTGTGATAATAACTTGATCATATTCTATTAATTTTGAAATAAATGGATCAGCATTACTACTGGGCTCCTCAGGAAATACATCCAGGGCAGCTCCTTTTATGTGACCGCTATCCAGTTGTGCAATCAAATCTTCAATAACAACCACATCGCCACGTGCAGCATTGATTAACAAGCTACCAGGTTTCATTAAATCCATTTGTACCTTGCCTATCATATTCTTTGTTTCGGTGGTTGATGGTACGTGTAAACTCAGTACATCCACTTTTGCCAATAACTCGTTTAAAGAAGCAGTGTTTCTAGCATTACCCATTGGCAATTTATTTTCAATGTCATAAAAAAACACTTTCATTCCCAGTGACTCGGCGATCACACTTAATTGTGAACCGATATGCCCAAAACCTACAATGCCCAGTTTCTTACCACGAATTTCAAAAGAACTATTGGCTGACTTAATCCACTGTCCACGATGTGCCGCTGCATTTTTCTGCGGAATGCCGCGCATCAGGAAAATGATTTCAGCCAATACCAGTTCTGCCACAGAACGGGTGTTCGAAAAAGGAGCATTAAAAACGGGGATACCATGATTGCAGGCTCTATCTAAATCAATTTGATTAGTGCCAATACAAAAAGTACCAATAGCCATCAATTTATCACAAGCATTGAGAATGTCTTCATTAATTAAAGTTCTTGAACGAATTCCCAAAATATGAGCATCAGCTAATAGCTCTTTTAGTGCTGCTGGTTCTGGCGAGTCTTTTAAGTAGTGAATATTGTTATAGCCATCTTTTCGAAAGCTCTCTTCGGCTAATGGGTGTACACCTTCTAATAAAACTACTTTAATTTTCTCTTTACTTAATGACAGTTTGTTCATAATCTTTAATAATATGGTCTTTTGATGACTGCATTGTAACAACTGATGAATACAACTGAAATTATTAATTTACTAAATGCTAATATAAGTGACCTAGACTACTCGATTGAAGTAGATGATTTACAAACTTACGGACAGGACTGGACTCGATTTAATCAGGTTGATGCAGCCTGTGTGCTGTTTCCCAAAACAGTTGAGCAGGTACAGGCGATTGTTAAGTTGGCTAACGAACTAAACTTTAAAATTGTACCATCAGGTGGCAGAACGGGCTACAGTGGTGGAGCTGTTGCCAGCCATCATGAGTTTGTCTTATCTTTGGAAAAGATGCGAAATGTTCTGGATTTCAATGCCGATGATTCGCAGGTGACGGTACAAGCTGGGGTTATTACTGAACAATTACACACTTATGCACAGGAAAAGGGTTTATTTTATCCAGTGGATTTCGCCTCAAGTGGATCCAGTCAGATTGGTGGTAATATTGCGACAAATGCAGGTGGGATTCGTGTACTTCGTTATGGCATGACCCGTGATTATGTTGCCGGACTAAAAGTTGTCACGGCAACGGGAGAAATTTTACAACTAAACCAGGGTTTGATAAAAAATGCAACGGGTTATGATTTGCGTCATTTAATGATTGGATCAGAAGGTACGTTGGCAATAGTGGTTGAGGCAACTATGCAACTGATCAAACCGCCTGTGGCACAAAGTGTCATGTTATTGGCATTATCATCGCTGGATTCTGTTATGCGGGTATTTGCTTTGGCAAAACAGCAACTTAATTTATCAGCTTATGAGTTTTTTACTGACATTGCCTTAAAGCATGTGTGTGGGCACCGAAAGTTAGAGCAACCTTTTGCGGAAAGTACGCCATGTTATGTACTCTGTGAGTTTGACAATGAAAATGGGCAGGCAGAGGATGCGGTCATGCAAGTATTTGAAGAGGGGATGGGTCAGGGCGATATTGTTGATGGTATTATCAGCCAGTCACTGGATCAGGCACAACAATTTTGGCAATACAGGGAAGGCATCAGTGAGTCAATTGCTCATTTTTCACCGTATAAAAATGATATTGCGGTAAAAGTTTCGTTAGTTCCAGAATTTATGCATAAACTTGATGCTTTGGTTAATAAACATTATCCTCAATTTGAATTGGTGTGGTTTGGTCATATTGGCGATGGTAATTTACATCTAAATATCATAAAACCAGCTGCCATGAGTATTGATGAGTTTAAAATTGAGTGTGAGACTGTCAATAAACATGTTTATGGCCTAATTCAACAAATGCAGGGTAGTATTTCCGCTGAACATGGCGTTGGTATGATTAAAAAGCCTTATTTGGCCTATTCACGAAGCCAGCAAGAATTACAAATACTTAAAGGCATTAAGCAGGTTTTTGATCCTCAGAATATTTTAAATCCAGGGAAATTAATTTGAGGGTTCGTGTTAGTATCATGGTATTTTGATAAATAGTACCTGAACGAGAAAGGAAAATCTACTGTGGAAAACCAGACTTTCCTTCGCTGCGATTCCATTTCCTGTTCAAGCACTAAATAAAAAGCTCCACTGATAAGTGCTGTTTTTTATTATAGCAAGGATATCTTTGATATTATGGAGCAGATGCAAGCGCCTCTAATCTTTGATAAAGCACTTGTGCTGGTAGATAGGTTGGTATCAATAGACCTTTGTCGGTGACAATATTTGGAGTGCCATTGACTCCAATTTTTTGACCTGATATAAAATGTTCCCTAACTGGGTTATCGCATTGTTTAGGCTCTAAAATTTCACCATTTTGTGATTTAGTCATGGCATCCTGTCTATCTACAGCACACCATGCAGTGACGGCTTTATCATAAGAAGACGAGTTAAGGCCTGCTCTTGGCCAAAAAACGTAGGAAATACCTATACCCAAATCATTGAAATTTTTCATTTCATTATGTAATTTACGACAATAGCCACAGTCTATATCAGTGTATACAGTGACATGATGTTTCATGTCTTTGGGAAAGAAATCGATACTTTTATTTTTTCTGGCCTCATCAACTATTTTTTTACGAAGTGAGTTTTTGCGATTTTCTGTGATATTAGATTTGCTAGACGTTTCAATGATATTGCCTTTAATAAAATATTTACCATCATTAGTCATGTAATAAATATCTTCAACACTGGCATCTTTTAAAGTGATTTCAGATATGCCATTAATCGGTGTTTGTTGAATGGTGGAAATTTTAGCAGTTGGTGCTAATTTTTTGAAACCTTCCTCTAATGGACTAGGTGCTGATTGAGCAAAAGAGAACCCAGAGATTGAGAGTAATAATAAACATTTTTTGAGCATTGTTTTATCCTTTTCTGTGATGTTAGAGGTGTTAGGACAATTTTAAAAAAACAAAAGTTCACTCAATTGAACAAATAACAATACTCCATAACCAAGTTTTATTGGCTATGGAGTGATAAAATATAATAAATATATGGATTACTTAACTTTATCAATGATGAGGTTCACCGTTTTAGAATGAGGTAAATCAACCTTTATTTCAGTGCTTTGTAAGTCACCAGACTGAGGCATTGCATTACCGCTAAAGCTAATTCGTGCACCAATTATGATGCTCTCAAAATCACTTAACTTGCGATCAGGTTGTAGGTTATTGGTATCACTCATTGACAAAATGATTGGGAATGGTTTTGAGATTTGTTGCAGGGGTTTTCTTATTACGGCAATTGGCATGGGCATGCCTGTGGCTGCTTTGGCATAGATATATAACAAAGCAGGTTTACCCTGAAGTGACTCCTGTAATGATGAATCTAAATTAACTTGCATATTTACAACCACATCAGTTACATCATCTGTATCAGCAGTGGAGCTTGATGGTGAATCAAGTCCTAATTTATTGCGGACATCATCAAGTTGTTGCATGAGTTGGCTCTTTGCAGATTCATTTGTCATTAAAGAGTACAATTTAGACCATAATTCATTGGTTTTGGCTAAATCATTACGTTCATAAAAAGTCATGCCCAATAGCCATAGAGCCTTTTGATTCGTGTCATCGATTGCTACGGCCTGTTTTAAAAAGGTCTCAGGTTCGCCCAAAAAACTGCGATTGTCATTGAATAGTGCGATGGACTCAGCCAGTTCCGTGAGAATCACTGATTCATTGGGTGCCAGCTCATTGGCCTTTCTATAGGCTTTTATAGCTTTGTCATAAGCTTTCATAGAAACCAGAGAGCGTGCATAAAGTACCTGCCCATCAACATCATTGGGGTTTTTTGCCAGTTTTGCTTCTAACTGGATGTTGGCTTCTTGCATGGTTATTTGTGGCTCTTGATTCTGCTGTGCATAGGCTGAATAATCAACGGCTGCTGGATTGCCTAATAAAGTATAAAAAACATAGCTAGAAGGGATAAGGAACACAGCAATCAAAATAGTCATTTTTAGGCTGCTATTATTTTCTTTTTTCTGCAATAAATCCGATAATTGCTTTTCAAGCTTGTGCCTTTGTTCTGACGATATTGATTGGTCTTTTAAGGTGGATAATAGATAATTTTGTGCCTGAGATTGTATATTGTTTGATTGACGAAAAAATAGCCAAAATAAAAGTAGGCCAGCAACAGATATAATCAGAAAAATAATAAAAATATAGGCACTCATTATTCGCTCTCACTTGTTTGAAAATTATTTTT
>JAESTH010000230.1 GCA_016763695.1 Alcanivoracaceae bacterium | reverse complement strand
TATCAAAGACTTAAAAGCTATAGCATAAGTTTTACAAGATCATTTTGTCGAAAGGTACAGACATGAAGTTTGACCCTTTTCTGCTTGTTTCTGTTCGATCTTTTAATAGCAATAAAAAATTGAATTTATGATCGTCAAGGTAATAATTGTCATCAGTGCAAATACGTCCATACTATTGTAATACTTTTGATTTTCTTTGTGTTCAGGTGCTTTATTATTTTTTACGATAACCAATTTGTGAAGACAGCACTGATAGCAATAATACCTGCAAGTTTACAGCTTACAATCTTCATGGTTGCCCTTATGAGTTTTATATTAGTCCAGCAGTATAGTATCTAACAAGTATTACGTGAACACAATATCTACAACTGTTATAGATAAACCAAAACTACCGTTATTGATGATCCCCATCTTCTCAGTCCTCAGCCAATGCCACAATTTAAGGCATTTTAAAGCCAGATTAATCTGTAAAAACATACAACAAGCCTCATAAAAACGTGCTATTGCCCAATTATTTTAAAAACATATCAAAAAAAACACTTGTAATTTGTATACATTTTTGTACTATATATCGATAGCTTGTATTATTAAGCCGATCTAACCCATAGATCACCACTATTTTAGTAAGGCCTTAGTAAAGTTTTCTAATAATATTTCGATATAGTCTATCACAAATATTTAACTACATTAGAGAGGGCTATCCGTTCTTTACACTTTAAGAATTGAAATAAATATGTATATATTGAGGGTATATAATAACAGTGATTATCATTATTAAACAAAAAATAAAAAATAAAAAATCATAGTATAGCCATCCCTGAATAGTTTACGTATTGATGCAGTCAAGTCGCAATTGATAATAACAATAATCAACATTGCGGCTATTAAAATAAAACTATAAAAGGAGAACTACAATGAAAGCAAGAATACTCACGCGAAAAAATAACAGCATAAAACACTATATTGCTCTTTGTTTATTTATAACATCAACTCTCACGTTTCAGGTCTATGGGCATGAAAATGGTGAGCCAAATGTGCCACTGCCCAAATTTGAATCGTGTGGCAGTACAGAAAAACCCTTATTACCAGCCAAATGGGAGTCAGGAGCACTGTTACAACATTTTTCTGATACCAGGCTGGTCACATCAAATATTGTTTATGATTCTTCGGTATCAGCCATGCGTTTTACAATGGCAGGAATCACCAAAGGCAGCGGAGACTTTTTATTATTAGATGACGGTAAATTATTTGCTCTATCTGGCGGATATCACAAGCCGACACAATGTCGTTATATTGCACCCACAGCTTTAAAAGTACCTGACAGGCAATGGTTAAAGAAAGACAGTTTATGTGTAGGTGAAGCACAAGTAACAGAGAAAGATATGGTCTGGTGGAAATATAAGGTTGCACCTGTTTCAGTTGAGACAGCCCAAGCTACATTCTCTCACAGTGCAGTTAACATCCTTCGAAAAACAGTAAAAAACAGTTACGCTTCTTCACCACAACCTCCTGGAGCAGATTGGATCTGGTATCACAAAAAGAGTCAACTCCCTTATCGTACCATGTTTAGTATTCGTAATTATGATTACGGTGTTTTAGGCTTGTTTACTTTTAATTACCTACCAACCTTTAGAGCGATTGAAAAAACAAACTTACAAGAATTGAAAGATATGTGCTCTCAACAAACAGTGGCAACAGATCCAGGTTTCGATATTGACAATGTTGAAGATTTTTTAAAGGAAAACACATTATCAAACAAACAAAGGATGAAATTGGTCAATCATTGGGTGCCAGGATTAGAAACCACTACCTCAAAGCTGCCTCCTCCTCCTCCCTGGCCTCACAAAGCAGAGATAACCACCTTTTTCACTTCGGTAAATTACTGTTATGCCCCTTTCCCATCTAGAGTATATTATGATTGGGAAGCACAATCGCAATTAACCCGTATGTACTGGAATGATGCCGGTGCCATCCCTCCCGAACCCTGTTCACAAACGCCAGAGTTTTTTGTTCAGGATGCCTTATTAAGGGGTGATGTGAGTAGCAGCTTAAAGAACACCGGTTTTATTTTCAATAAAGACCAATCGGGCAATCCTTCGCAATGCCATCAGGTATTACCAGGTATTCAGATCCCCAATTGGAAAGAGGTAGACAATTGTGAAGCCAAAGCGCAGCTGGCTCCCAGAACGATATTAAATCCAAGCAATGAAATTGTTAAAATCATTCGCTGCCCTATCACCAGCTTTGATGCACCGGTACCACAAATATTTTGGACTTGGTATACCATCACTGGTACTCCTATTGTGTTTATGCAATCTAACTCAAATACTGATGGAACGGGTTTGAATTTAGCTGACTATCATTATTGGAAAGCTGGGCAATCAGCTCCGCAGGGATCATTTGATTTACCTAATATATGTAGAGATCAACAGAAGCACCCTGTGCCTGAATCTTGCCACAGTTGCCATTTGCCATTAAATACCATGCAATAACGATAGAAAAAAGCAATTTGAAAATAACCTGAATATCTCATTCTTCTGTGAAATATTCAGGTTAATGTTGTACAGCACAGGAGCTGAATATTTATAAAAAATAAATCCATATTACAGAATAAAGATATACACCCTCAATCAATCGCTACTTTAAATTGCGATCAAAAAAGGCACTTATTTTTTCCACCTCTGATATGGAATCCGAATAGAGAACTACAGCATATTTAGATCCATGTATAATCATCAATGGAACTCCAAAACAGATACATTACTCATATGACCTTAATATAAACATTTGTATAAATACTATGGTATAGTTTACTTTAATATTTTGACTGTGCTTACCCAATTTTAAATGGATGAAACTATGATTTACCCAAAATTAAACCTCAGACTTAAAGCAGCAATGATAGATTCTATTTTTCTTGCTACAATTTTATATTCTACTGCCTATTTTTCCTATGATATTTTTCCGGACAATTTATACCTAAGATTAATAATGATTTTTCTTCCATCTTTGTCGTATGAACCTGTTTTACTGTATTTTACCGGCAGTAGCATTGGCCATAAAATATACAAAATTGGAGTCACACATCAGAATCCAGCTAAAAAACTTAATTTATTTCAGTGTTACATAAGATATATTGTAAAAATACTATTAGGCATCTTTTCCTTACTATTTATGTTTTTTACTAACAAGCGTCAATCTTTTCACGATTTAGTCACCGCTACTCTGGTGATCTTTCCCACGAAGACAGAGAATTAAAATAATTTAGTTTATCTAGCAAACATCTTGACTTATAGTAAGTCATCACTTACAGTAAGTCATGACTTACGCAAAAGTACTAACTGCACTGGCAGATCCGACCCGTCGACACATATTCGAGACATTACTTGAACATCCGATGACTGTGGGAGAATTAGCAAAAAACCAGCCCGTGAGTAGACCTGCTGTATCGCAACATCTCAAGGTCTTAGAATCTGCCAAACTGGTAAGAGTTAAGCCTCAAGGGAACCGACGTTTGTATATAATCAAACATGATGGTTTGAATGAACTACGACAGTATTTGGAAAGTTTTTGGTCAGATGCACTGTCAGCTTATAGTGCAGAAATAACACAACAAATGAAAAATAAATAGGAGAATACTATGCTTGACCCAATTATCTATACTATCGAAGTTCCCTGTAATCAGGAAATGGCTTTTAATATTTTTGCAAAAGATATGGGTCGCTGGTGGCCATTAGATAAGCGTTGTATGTCGATGAAAGATGGAAAGTCAGCAAAGTCTTTACTTATTGAGGCGCAATCAGGTGGGAAAATTATAGAAATCAGTGACGATGATACTGAATACCTTTGGGGAACAATAAAATCATACCTGCCATTTAATTCACTGAGCATGGATTTTCACATGGGTTTCCCCCCAGAAATGGCCAGCCTTGTTGAGGTACAATTTAAAGTGATAAAAGACGAACTAACACAAGTCACTCTAACTCAAAGTAATTGGGAAGCATTTGGTGATATGGCTGAAATGATGCGTGGTGGCTATGGCTCTAGTTGGGGGCTCATATTTGAACAGGCATATAAATCAGCCTGCGGAGACTCGCATGAAGATAGCTAACACAATAATTTTAGTTTTATTAACTTTACTTGGCATCAGTGCTGGAGTCGCTAAACTTATGCAAATGCCACAGGAAGTGGAGTTTCTAAACAATGCAGGATTGAATAATACCGCAATTATCCTATTTGGCGTGCTACAAGTGGTTGGAGGTATTCTCCTTATTTTTACAAAAACAAGAAAAATTGGGGCCTTGATCACGGCCATTGCATTCGCCATCTCCACTGTTATTATTTTTATGGCAGGAAATTTAGCTTTTGGATTTATCTCTATTTTGCCTATCCTGTTGGCTGCTTTTGTCTATCACAGGACTAATTAGTGCCCCAAACCAGATCTTTCGCTACGATTACTTTCTCGATTGGTCATTAATAATTAGTGACTTGTTGAGTTCATTTTCTTGTGTAAAGATGGAGCAATGCCAAAATAGTTTTCAAATGCACTACGAAACCCAGCTTCCGACTGAAAGCCCACATCAATCGTCACTTGTTTAACCTGCATTCCTGCTGTCAAATATTCTCTGGCACGTTCAAGACGTAATAACTCAACAAATTTAGCAGGGGTTTTACCAAAATGTTTAACAAACTTGCGATGAAATGTTCGTTCAGACATATTTACATAATCTGCCAATTGATTAACCCTGAGCGGTTTGTGGAGGTTATTGGTAACCCAGTTAATTAAGTCATCAAATTGTACCGTCGATTTTATTTGCATCTCAAGCACCGAGCTAAACTGTGATTGATTACCTGGTCTATGGGTATAGACCACCAGCTGCCTGGCAATTTTCCCCATTAGAGCTCTATCATGGTCATATTCAACCATGGCTAATGCCATGTCAATTCCCGTTGTCACGCCAGCAGAAGTCCAAACATTACCATCAACAACATATAAGAGATCAGGCATAACTTTTACTGATTTATACAGTCCGGATAATTGACTGGAGGCTTGCCAGTGAGTTGTACATGACTTACCATCCAGTATACCAGCACTGGCAAGTAAAAATGCACCTGAACAAACAGAGCCTATTCGCTTTACTCTGCTTTCAGCATCTCTAATAAATTTTCTATGTTTATGCTTGTTTATGGCTAACCTCAATGGTTGTTCCAAAGCTCCTACCACTAACAGTGTATCTTCCTCATCAAGACATACAGTTTCTATGCAGCAACTATCAATTTTCATCCCTGCACTGCATGTAATCAAGCCCCCATTGATGGAAACAACCTTAATGTCATATAGGGGCTTACCAGCCAAATGATTGGCAGTAGAAAAAACACCAGCTGGCCCCGAAAGATCAAGCATTTCAATACCATCATAAACCAAAAAATAAATAGAACATATTTTTTTCATTGGCAGATTATAGTTGCTTATTGTCATTTATGCCAAATGAAATTTCTATTATATTATCATCATTAATTTTGAGGTTTAGAAAAATGAGATATAAATTAGGTACAAGAAAATGGGTAAAACATAATAATGGCAAATTGGCTTTTCGTGATCGAATGGTTTTAATTTACCAAGGCGTTCTGGCTAAAGCGAAAACAAAAAAAGATTTAAAATCAGGGAAAAAAGTTCATTACATGGCAGTTGATGAAATCCTGCCACCAGATAGCCCTATATGTCTGGAAGCAATGGCACTTTCTGAAATTTCCAGCAAACCTTATCTGTTTAACCATTGTATGCGTGCCTATTTTTGGGCGCGATTATTAAATGATGGAGAGATATTTGATGATGAAGCCACTTTTACTGCAATCATGCTGCATGATCTTGGTTTAACCGACAAATATCGACTAACGGGAGATCAACAACAATGCTTTACATTACCAGCTGCAAACATTGCAGAAAATATGGCACTTAAACATCAATGGAGTGACAAGAGAGCGGCAATCGTTGCAGATGCTATTACATTACATCTCAATGTTACAGTTGATGCAAAGCATGGTCGTGAAGCAGAACTCGTAAGAATTGGTTCAGGTGCTGACGTTGCAGGTTTAGGTTTAAATTTATTACAAGTAGATCAAGTTGAAAAAGTCGTTAAAAAATTACCAAGGCTAAACTTTAAACAACAAATCATTAAAGATCTTTCTATCGAAATAACCGAAAGACCCTGCTGTCGAATTTCTTTTTTATATAAAAAACTGAACTTTGGTGATTATATACAAAATGCGAGATTTAGTGAATAATGTGAGATTTTTATAAATAGTTAGGGGCAAAAGTTCAAATCCAATCTGACAATTATTATTTTCAGCCCATTAGAGTGTCTGTCCTGTGAACCCTACTGTGAACTCTCCAAAACATTTTAACCTACTGTATTTGTAGAATGACTAGAAAAACCCCATGTCAGAGTAAAATCATAAAAATTGAATCAATAATAAACTCAAATATAACGACAGCTGGCATTGATACACCTATAATCTATTGTTTTACGAAAAAGAGAAATTAAATGGAAAAGGTTGCATTGATATCTATTGATTTTCAAAAGGGCTTTGATGATCCAGTTTGGGGGCAAAGAAATAATCCAAATGCTGAAATAAAAATTGCGTTATTGCTTTCACAGTGGCGTAAAAATAAGATGCCAATAATCCATGTTCAACATTGTTCAGTAGAACCAAATTCACCGCTCAGAACAGGGTTTTTGGGCAATGATTTTAAGGATGAAGCCAAACCTATTTCGGGAGAAGTGGTATTTACCAAAACAGTAAACAGTGCCTTTATTGGTACTGACTTAAAAAGTTACCTCGAAGAAAACAATATCCAGTCTCTTGTAATTGCCGGATTAACAACAGACCACTGTGTGTCTACATCAACTCGTATGGCTGGAAATTACGGCTTTAATGTCACTTTGGTATCTGATGCCTCGGCCACCTTTGATCGAAAAGGGGAAGATGGCGTTCATTACTCTGCGGAGCAAATACACAATATCCATCTGGCAAGTTTGAACGGAGAGTTTTGTACGGTCAAAACATGCGAAGAAGTTCTCAGTAGTATCGAATAATAAGTTGAAAATATTAGTGTGCCTGTCCTGTGAACCTGCGCTGTGAACCCCCTGTGAACCCCCAAAAATCATGACCAATGAACCTGTAGAGTGGACAACCGATATGACATTTCCAGTTGGAAATGGTTTCGAACTGAATGATGTATCAATTCACATTAAAGAATTTTTCGAAGGATCTATGGGGTTTTCTATATTGCATAATGAATTAAGTAATCGATTCTCGCTTGCTGAAGATGATGCTGACTTAGCGATAGAGCGAGCAATTGGCGGTGTCGTTAGAGCACTAACAACTAATATTAAAAATGAGCCTGATGTAAATGATGACCCTATAGCTAATTTTATGTTTCACATAGTCTGGAGCTCAATGCCTACAAAGGGTATTCTCAAACGTAAAAAATAGCATCAGGTAAATGGTTTGATTGGAACAATCAGCGTCGAGACACTTATGCCTCATGAATAAGGTTACAAGTGAAATAACTTAGCAATGCGAATAATTATATTAATATTCTTTTTTACTTCTCTTAAAGCTATTGCTCAAGAATCCCCAAAAAGTCTCAAAAATTTAATTAAGATTGTTAAAGAAAGTACCAACAAGCCAATGACACCCCCAATATGTCCTGGAAAATTACTATCATATGTAGCTAAGATAACTTACCTTTATGAGGGTAGAACCCTTAAAAGACGTATCATTTTAGAGATCCCAGATGACTTTCTAGAGCAGAAAATTTTTTGTGGATACTATGATCAGGATAATTACAATTGGAGAATTCATGGGGAAGTATTAAATAGCTCATTAGTTATGTATTTATTGAAACATGTAGATCACGCTAGACAAACCCTTAAATTCAAAACTAAGAACTCTGGTATTTACATAGACGAAATATATGGCTGGCGACCATACAAAAAGTATGAGGGTACATTTACTCTAGAAAAGTTAACACCATGAAAAAACGTAACAAGGCAATCAAATGCTCTCTATCGCTTTCGGTCTTCCATAGGACACAGAGTTGCTGTTCACCTTTGTGTCGTTTATTGCAGCATGAAAAATCATGTGTGATCATTTTACCAACAATTGAGCATTATGAAAATTCAACTCAATAGCAGATTATACATATACTTTATCACAAATTAATTATACAGTGAAAATATGAATTTTAGAGAAGCCGTCATCAATGACATTGAACAGCTGTTGGCCCTTGAACAGAAAGTGGTTGAAGCTGAACGTCCGTACAATGCGTCTATAAAAAAGGGTAAACCGCTTTATTACGACATGAAAAATTTGATATCGGATAGTGACTCCCACCTCATAGTGGCCGAAGACAAGGGGGAAATTGTCGGCACTGGTTATGCCCAAATACAATTATCCAAAGCATCCTTGCAACATGAAAAGCATGCCTATTTAGGTTTTATGTATGTTTCTGAGCAATACCGAGGCAAAGGGCTTAATAAAAAGATTTTCGATAGGCTTATTTCGTGGAGCAAAAAACAAGGAGTGAACGACCATTATCTAGAAGTCTACTCAGGTAATTCATCAGCCATAAGAGCTTATGACAAAATGGGATTTAAGCCATGTCTGATAGAAATGAAACTCAATACAGAATAAAAAAAGTTCAGAAATTACTTTTCCACGAGGCGCTGCAATTATACTTAAATGGGATTTAGGAAAAAATTAAAAGTATGCACTGACTGGCAGCAAGGTGTATGATTCAGCTTGGTTAATTAGGCGATGAGATAACAACATGAAGTTAGATGCAATACTATGGGATTACGATGGAACAATTGTTAATTCTGTGCCAAAGAATATTGATATCACGAAGACAATTTTATCTATAGTTGCCCCGCACTTAACGGGTGGAAATTTACCAAAGTATTTGCGAAGTGAAGACTATTATCATCAAGCCAATCATGCCGCTAAAAACTGGCAAGAGTTATATGTCGATTACTATGGGTTATCACATGAGGAAATGATTCGAGCTGGCGGTATGTGGGCTGAGCATCAAGAAAAGAACCAAACTGAAGTTACACTTTTCGAGGGTATCAAAAGTGTGGTGGATAAATTCTCTCAATTCTATCATGGCATTTGCTCGCAAAACTCGCAAAACAATATCCGACACGTACTGAGAAATAATGGAATAGACGCTCCATTTAGAGCAGTTGTTGGCTACGATGACGTCTCTAATAGAAAGCAAAAACCTCATCCCTCTGGTGGTATTAAGTGTTTGGAATCGATATTTGGTCATACAAATAGCCAATTATTGATGTACATTGGCGACCATGAAGCTGATACCAAATTTGCACGTAATTTACAGTCAGCACTTGGAGAAAATGCAAGGGTAATTTCTGTAGCTGCTGCCTATAGTTGCTCAGAGCCTGAAAGTTGGAAATTTAAACCTGATTATATTGCTAACAAAGTCGAAGACCTCTTTCCTATCATCGAAAAATATACATAACAATTTTCATGTACTTCATGGAAAAAATGCTCTCTTAATGTTAATTCACAATATCAGAGCAAGGGGACAATAAAAGCCAGCAAAAAAAGCAGCTGTTGCAATGAGAATAGTAAAGTGACCAACTCGTCACCTAACAAACGCATACAGCAAATCCACACCGTTAATAGGGTGTTACAAACCAATAGGAAGACAGTATGAACTATGAAGCCTTTAATGAATTTTGCCAATCACTCACAGCTACATCACATGTTGTTCAGTGGGGAGGTTCGCATGTATGGAAAGTAGGCGGAAAGGTCTTTGCCATTGGTGGTTGGGAAAAAGCTGGTAATCCTGCATTCACATTTAAAACCTCCGAGTCTGATTTTCTTTTTCTAAGTGACGAGCCTGGTTATCGACCCGCGCCCTACTTCGCCTCTCGTGGCATGAAGTGGATACAACTGTGCGATATGACGCTTACTGATGATGATATGCTTATACATTTCCTGAAAAAATCTTACCGCGTTGTTTCTTTAGGACTCACCAAGAAAAAACAAAAAGAACTAGGAGTTTGTCCGAAAATAGAAATCATAGCGAAGGAAAGCTGAATTGAGGGCTATTTATTGGTGATTTGAGGCGAATAGCACAGCTATTAAACGAGAATCAACGAAAAATAGC
>JAESTH010000229.1 GCA_016763695.1 Alcanivoracaceae bacterium | reverse complement strand
TAAAACAAACTATCTTCTATTGCCTTGACATTTTTCTCTACGCCACCACCACGTTCCAAGAGCGGTGACCAAAAAAATCTTTCTCAACAAACCTTGCTACCAAGCCATGTTCATCATCGGTTCTTTCTACAGCGCCTGAGCGAATTAAATATAACCAATGGTTTTGCACCTTTGGCCCTAATACTTCGCTACCACGAGCGGAGTATGATATTTCGATAGACAAAACAACTTCTTTTAACTGGCTATCAGATAATTTGTTTAGAGGGTTACATGATTTTAAAAAGTCATAAATTTCGAGACTTTCAATTTCCATTAGAGTCTTATGTTATTTTCAATGAAATAGTTAGACTCTTTTGAGTGAGCAGCCAACCTGATCTTCAAAAAACCATCTAACTTTTGATCATCGTTCAGTGAAACTTGCCAGTATTTTTCATCATCTGACTTCATCATCCTGAACTGAACAAACTCATTGTCATCTCCAGCCAGAGCCATTGATAAATAGGATACAGGCTGGTTGGCAACAATACCTAATTGTCGCTTTCCTTTCTTAATAGAACTGATTAACATGAGCTCAAATTCACCTGCTTGCATAACACATGAATTATCATTTGGCCTACAGTCACCACTTAATCGAAGTTGATAGTCTCCCTCTTTATTCTCAGTTGTTGTTTGAAAATATCCAGTAATTCCATACGAAATTAAGGCCAGGAAAGGTGCCATAATTAAGGCAATTTTTACATGTTTATTCATCTTTTAAATTCTTCATGATTATTTCTATTCTAGCATAAAAAAGGAGCCCATTAAGAACTCCTTAAAGGGTAAACATTTTAAAATGGGTTAAAATGCATACTTGGCAGAGAATATTAAGCGATTTAACTCACCATCTTCCCCTGTCTCAAGTTCTCGGTTAGCATATAACCAACCTAAACCAAGTGTCACTTTGCTAATAGGAGAGAATAAAATATTAGCTTGGATACTTGTTGTAGATTCCGTTACACCTAAACCTGTATTATTGGTATCATTATCAACTTGAATAGTTGAATAAATCAAATTTGATCGAACAGTATCACTCCAATAATGTCTATAAGCAGCAAATCCTGCTGTTGAATCAATGGCATCCAAAGATCCATCAGCTGTTATCACTGCACCGTTTGCAGTATTTAATCCCAGATATCTACCCATGCCACTGCCTGTACTTAACATAAACCTAAAGTCATCTTTAGCACCAACCTTTAATTTACCTGAAACACTCAAACCAAAACTAGAGGTACTTTCATTGTTGTTGACACTATCACTTTCAAGTGAGCGTATAAGCCCAGCAACAGTAATATGACCCCAGTCTTTCTTGTGATTATATCTCACCACAAAATCAGGAAGAGAGTTGTCATCCGCAACGATTCTACCACCGCCACCAAATGGAGTGATCGTAGTTTCTGGGTTTTCCAAAGCCAATTGCCAATTGCCCTTGGTATAACGAACCATGGGTTGACGTTCAAATATTGTTCCCTCTGATGCACCCAAGAAATCAACAGACTCAGGTAAGGCTCCAACATTTTGGAAAGTACTCCAGGTTTGTCCAAACAACCAATTGTTGTATTTGAAAAAAGCATGACGCAATCTAGGGTTGTAAGAGTTACTGACTCTTTCATTTCCACCTACTGGCAGTAAAAAGTCCATTTCAAGATAGGTACTTACTTTAGATCCATTCTTTAAAGAGTGAGAACTTTTAAAATTAATACGGGATTCCTTTGCACCAAAGTCAAAATCTGTGCTTTCATCATCACCTCCAACAGGAATGAGACCTGGTATATAAAAATCTCTACCGGCACTGCCTGATGCTAAATCACCATCACTATAGGATGAAAATGATGCCGATGTTTTTATAAAACCACCAAAACTGTAACTGTGCGATTCTCCAGTATCCTCTTTTTTGACAACAGGTGCTGGTACTTGTACAATTTTTTCTTTAATGATAACTTCTTTGACAGGCCGATCATGCAATTCCTTTTTTAAAGCATAAAGCATTTTTTCTAAATCTGCGATTTTACCTTCAAGCCTTTTGTACTCATCTCCACCTGCCATTGCATGGCTACTTACGCCACATAATAGCGATACACTTAAAGCTAATACAGCCAGTTTCTTATTAAACTTCATTGAACTTCCTCCGATTACATTTTTGATTGTCACATAATAAAAAAAACACAAAATAAAATCTATTAGCCTTTAGTATTAGTAAACTCCCTAATCTCGATATAGAAACGCGGATTATTGTGTTCTAAACGTGTTTTTCTATATCGAGATTAGGGAAATTGGTAATGCAATGGATAATCTACTACTATAGTCGAATATAATCTTATTTGAGTAAATGTGATAATTTAAAATTCAAGTAACTGTCCAGCACTAAAATATGCTGAACAGATATCAAATTCAATTGTATTTTTAGATTAATAGAGATAAACACGATGAACACATATCAAAAACAATACCAACAATCGCTGAATAACCCCAATTCATTTTGGAGTGAGATGGCAAAGCTTATTGACTGGGATCAACCAGCTAAGAAAGTTCTTGATGATTCACAAGCACCTATGTATCGCTGGTTTGCTGGTGCAAAACTAAACACTTGTTACAATGCACTTGACCGACATGTTGAAAATGGTCTAGCCAATCAAGCCGCACTTATTTATGATAGCCCAGTAACAAACACCCAAAAAACCTATACTTATCAACAGCTGCTTGATGAGGTCTCTCGACTTGCTGGTGTTTTAACAGAATTAGGTGTTAACAAGGGTGATCGTGTACTTATTTATATGCCAATGATACCCGAGGGAGTGATGGCCATGTTGGCCTGTGCAAGAATAGGAGCCATTCATTCTGTTGTTTTTGGTGGTTTTGCTGCCAACGAATTGGCCACACGAATAAATGATGCAAAACCAAAAATCGTCCTTTCTGCAAGCTGTGGCATTGAAGGCAAGCGGATTATTGAATATAAGCCCATGTTAGATGAAGCAATAGAACTTTCTCAATACAAACCGTCGAAAACACTTATTTTACAACGCCCTCAGGCAAAGGCAACCATGCAGGCAGAACGTGACATTGACTGGAAAACAGCTGTTAGTAACGCGGCACCTATAAAATGTACCTCCCTCAAGGCAACAGATGCTCTGTATATATTATACACTTCTGGTACAACTGGTCAGCCTAAGGGTGTGGTGCGTGATAATGGTGGACATGCGGTAGCCATGATGTGGACAATGAAATACTTATATAACATCAAAGCAGGTGAAGTCTTTTGGTCTGCATCGGATATTGGTTGGGTTGCTGGTCATTCTTATATTTGCTACGGGCCATTATTAAATGGCTCAACCACCGTTATTTATGAGGGCAAGCCCATTGGTACCCCTGACCCTGGCGCTTTTTGGCGGGTTATTTCTGAACATAAAGTTGTTTCATTATTTACCGCACCTACTGCACTGAGAGCGATTAGAAAAGAAGATCCTCAGTGTCAACATATCAAAAAATATGATATGTCAAACCTGCGGGCATTATTTCTTGCTGGTGAGCGATGCGACCCAGACACTTTAGTCTGGGCTCAAAATAAAATGCAAGTTCCTGTTATTGACCACTGGTGGCAAACAGAAACAGGTTGGGCCATAGCAGCTAATTGTTTGGGCCTTGAAGAATTTCCAATAAAAGCAGGTTCCCCGACAAAAGCGGTACCAGGATATGATATTCATTTTTTAGACAGTACTGGCAAACAAGTTCCAACGGGTGAGATGGGGGCAATTGCCATTAAGTTACCATTGCCTCCAGGTACCTTTTCTACTCTTTGGCAAAATGATGAACGCTTTTTTAGCTCTTATCTGAATACATTTGCGGGATATTATGAAACAGGAGATGCCGGTTACCAGGATGAAGATAATTATGTCTATATCATGGGGCGTACCGATGATGTTATTAATGTTGCTGGCCACCGTCTGTCCACAGGTGCTATGGAAGAAGTCATTGCCTCTCATCCAGATGTTGCGGAATGTGCAGTTATCGGTGTTGCAAATAAGTTAAAAGGTCAAATTCCCATGGGATTTGCAGTCCTTCAATCAGGCGCTGACAGAAAAGAAGAAGAAGTTATCAATGAGTTAATTGAGCTGATGCGCAAAAAAATTGGACCTGTTGCAGCATTCAAAACTGCAATGATTGTTAAACGATTACCGAAAACACGTTCTGGAAAAATTTTACGCAGCACCATGCGTAGCATAGCAGATGGTACTAAATATAAAGTTCCTGCAACAATTGATGACTACACAACACTCGATGAAATTACCGAAAACCTCAAAAAATTGGGTTACCCGAAAAGCACTTAAATTCATAGCCAGAGTTTTCGCGCAAAATAAATCGTAAGCAGAGATGGTGATAAACAATAAAAATCATACTGCTTTGCACCTTGGCTCATGACCGATAATGAAAATATTTTCGTTAAATGACCTTATCTAATAGCTACCAATAATCAATGTCAAAACCAAATATTCTTGTCGATAGTTTCAATCTTGCCTTACAACATGGCTCAGGCATAAAAACCTATGGCGCCACCTTATTAGACGCTTATCAAAGATTAGATTACCAGGTGGGAATCTTTGCTGATAATAAATTTATACAGGGAAAAAATCCAATTATTGATGAAGTGATGTTTTTTGATCAACAGTTTCACTTACCCAAACAAAGGTTTTATGCCAG
>JAESTH010000228.1 GCA_016763695.1 Alcanivoracaceae bacterium | reverse complement strand
TTTGATACGGTCTGGTTCCACATTGCACCATCAAATATTCGTTCTCAAAAAGCGCTACAAAAAATTGGAGCCATTTATTCACATGAAGAGGTTGCTAAAGTTTCAAGTGAAAAAGAAACGTGGTTTTGCTACAAAATCAATAAGAATGAGTGGCTTTGACTTTTATTATTTATATCTTGGAGTTTTTCCTATTTTTAGAAATACCAAAGTGACAAAATATTTTGACGGCTACTGGTATGCTTGAGGTAAAGACTATAGCATTCTCTATCAATTTTGTCGCCGCTGCCAAAATTGGTTATTTACCCACCTTTTTTCCTGTGCATAAAAGCCTTTATGTAACTTCCAATATTCTTTTGCCTGTGAGCTGATCCAGTGAACATAATCTAGATCAATAAGATTATTGGTAAACTCCTTTATAATAGTGTTACTGGCCATTTCTGCTCCTAACAAGGCTTGCCAAATACCTTGTGAGGATAGTGGATCGTAGGCGATGGCAGCATCACCTACTGCCAACCAATTGTCATCAGCAACCCGTTCTGCCTGAGTTGATTGCGCACAAAAACTATACACTATGGGGTCTCGAGCCTCAAGCTTGTTGGATACCGTATTTTTAATATGCGTGGTTTTGTTTAATTGTTTGCAGAATTCTTGAAATGATTTGATCGATTTATATTCTGGCAAATCAGTATCGCTAAAATACATGATCACGTGTTTATTACCAGGTATCTCGGCACTATACCACCAACCATTTTCAGTTGATTCAATTAAGGTTCTCTGGTCGTTATTTGCATGTCTATGGTAAACAACGCAGCGAGCCGCTAATCTATCGTAGATTTTTGTTTTTATAGATAATTGATTTAATAATTTACCACTGCGGCCAGTCGCATCAACCATAAATTTTGCAGTGATGGAACTAGCAACATTTTGACAGTCAGTAAAACTAATTTGCCAATGAGCGGCGTGCTTGTTTACTATTAAGATACCATTAATATCACTAACTTCTACACCTTTGCTTTGACATAATTGTAATAAATCATTATCAAATTGTGCTCAATTCAGGTGCCAGCCATTACCATAGGGTGAAAAGATAAAATCTGTTTCAATTATTTCATCGCTGCCAAAAGCACTTAAGTTACCCGGACATGGCTGATGGCAGGAACCCAGAAGTAATTGATCTAAATGCAACCTTTTTATGACTGGAGAAACTTGTGGAGGTAGTGATTCTCCACAGCTAAAAGCGGTTTTTTTGGTTTTATTTAATAGTTTTACTTTTAAACCACTTCGGCTCAATAACTGTGCAGTTACCGAGCCTGATGGCCCCCCTCCCATTACTATCACGTCATATGAATGATGATTTTTATTCATATTATTTCTTATTTATGATGAACTACTATTAAGCCTCCACTTTTGAGTCCTTCCTGAGGATTGATTTTTATCATGATCTTTTACGTTGACAACACCATTGGTATTGGTTAATAACATTCCATTTATTTTTGCAATTAAATAACACGTACCTGGATAGCCAGAAGGCAAGTATTGCCATAATTGTGCATCATTATGTGGAATACTTAATGTATTCAGAATCAATTCGTTAGACTCTCTCTCAACTGACAGCACCACATTTTCGACATTTGATTGTATTGTAAAGTATTCTGGAGAACCCGAAAAAGGCACTAGTTTCCATTCCTGCAAAGTGCTATTGTCATCTGATTTAGCTACAACTTTATTGCCACTTTCTGTTAGAACCAAACCATTTTCTTTGTTGTTAGCTAATACACAGCTGAGTATTGTAGGTGAGTTTAGTGACTCATCTCGCTCGGTTTCCTCAAAAACCTGCTCTCCCTGATCCATTTTGTTAGCAATCGGCACGACTATACCAAATTTTGACCAATTATTAGCCATTGTTTGGTATCCATCATTGTAGTTATCAATACCATCAGCATAAGGCGGTATTTCTGCTCCTCTAAACCATGGTATTGCATTGAGCACAGGTGGACTTGACTCACTGCGCTTAATCACCACATCTGGTCTGATAGCAGGCCACCAAGATATGTTACATGACCAGAAATCCCCCTGCCACGGCACTGACATATAACCAGCAATTGAACCAGGAAGTGTTTTTTGTGCAAATCTAAATGGACTATTAAAAAAAACAGGCTCATGCATCAAATAGGTTAATTCAATACCTGGATGAAAGCCTCCACCAACAGTCGGTTGTAATGCTGCGAAATCCAGTTGATCAGGTTTGGGGATATCCTGCCAGCGTTTTTGCCCTTTTATACCTGGAACAAAATCACCATTTACCCATCTTTGAAATTTTGCCAATTGATTATTGGTTAATGATAACCATTGGTTGGGAAATTTTGTGCCATTGACCAGATTCTCATCTGGCGAGCCACCGTTGCCAAATAGACGAGGCATTAAGTCAATGCGCTGATCTTCCTGACTGCTTACACCCGATGGTGCAGATATTGGTGGCGCTGGGAATGGTGCATCTAATTGCTCGGCTGGTGGTCGAATAAAATCATAAACAAAAATACGTGCAGCTGAGTTGTTATATTTATCACCCAAAGTTGGATTGGCTAATAATTTTAGATAGCCTTTTCTTAAAAAGTCTCCCTGAGAACCAGGCCTGTGGCCATGAAAGGCTCTTTCATTTGTCCAGGCATAATCGGTAACAGTATGCAATATTGGATAAATATCGCGGAAAAAATTAACATTCTCATAAGTACTTAGAGCGGTGCCACCAAAGATCGAAATACCCGCATGGCTATTGTTAAAAGTAAATGACCGTGCATCAACAGAAACACCAAGCAAAACATCCCCTTTACCATTGATATTGGTCAAATATAGTTTGTTGTTGAAATAGCTGATAGCTGGTGCAAACCCATCTATGCCTGTACCTGATGGAACGATTGCAACCAGATTGAAATTAAAGTCAGTCTTTTGATCTGAGTTAAAGTTGACAAGGCTAGTTGCTAATAATAATATATTTTTATCATTATAAGTGATGGCAAGTTGCCCTTTAAAAAAGGACAAACTGGGTCCACTTATGGCATTTTCAGCTGATCCAATTCGATGTGTATTGAAAGTTAATGCCTGACTATTAAAGACTGATAGTACTATATTTTGTCCCTTGGTAATATATGCAACAAATAACTGTCCCTCATAAGCAATAATTGCTGGTGATAATGCCGAAGTTAATAAGTCCAATTTTGCAGGATTAACAGCCTTAAAATTAAAGTCAGATGGCTCTCCCATATTAGATGCCGCAACATATGGAAGCCCATCCGTACCAGTAATGGCAAGTTGTATTTGGTTGTTAAATACGGTCATTGCGGGTGCCAACTTTGTTTTTACATTTGCATTAATCGCAAAAAATCGATAGGAATCAGCACTATTTGCAATATATAAAACATTGTTTGCCCCAAGTATAGTCACGTATGTGACTCCATTAAGAACGGCTAATGCTGGTCTGTGACTGGACTTTAAACTTCCACCAATTTGCGAATAGTCAAAGGCAACTCCATCACTGGACTGTCCCAAATATATTGATTTATCTTTTGCATTTGCTGCCACCGTAATGGGACCTTGACCAGTATAGGGATCAATTTCTGGATAAATGTCTAGTTGTAAATCCAATAATGACACAACATTATTGGTGGATGGTGAGTAATTAGGTGGTGAGACTCCAATCCAGCCTCTGTTATTGGCATTATCATTACTATCTAATACTTTGTTACCATTGCTATCAACAATCTCTACATTGATTGAACCGCCACAGGTATCATCATACCAGCCAGGGTTATTGAAATACGAGTTGCCATTGTATTCTGGGTTATCTTTTAAATCATTTTTGGTGGTTGGTATTTTGGAAATGATCACAGATGGCGTTGTGCAGGACTCGGCTTTACCTTTGCCACCAACAAATATCAGTCTACCATTTTTATCTGTGTATAAATAACCTAAACTGACTTTTGCTGAATGATATGTAACGGCGATTTCTTTGCTTGGGTCTTTGCTTGTTTGTGGTGGATCAAATTGCACGGCTGCTGGTAATGTAAAGCCCCCTGCTGGTTTCATATCAGCTACATCGAATATAACACTACCAGAACCTACAGCATCAATTAGCTCTACGGGGCCTGAGTTATTACCACTTATATTTTTAATACCCGGGTCTATGATCAAACGGTCTCTGAGGGCAGGAATAATATCATTTTGAATAGTTGAATTCCTTAACTGCTTATTATTGAAGCCATATTTACCTTGAAAAGCATAATTTGCTGCTTTCATATTGGTGACATGCACACTCCAGTTTAGTTTCACAGTCATGCCATTAAGTGTATCACCATTGGTGATTTCATCTATTAGTTTATCACTACTATCATAAGCAAAGACTCTAAATCTTTGTGCTTGAGGCTTTAATGCACCATTGTTATCTTTATATTTACCATTATCTGGAACAGGCACAACTTCTGGTGTTTCTGGACCGATAAAATATTCATCGCTGTTACCAACTCGTGCCATACCTATACCTGGCGAGACACGAATGTAACTTGCGTTTTTTATATTCTTAGTCATTTGATTTTCCTCTATTATTTATATTATTCAAAATTGGGCTGATGATTTTTATTCAGGATCATTAATTTTCAACAAATGCTGATTGATGGCATCTGGAGATGTAATCGGTGCTCCCTGGGTAATAAAACTAAAATCAGAGGAAATTTTCGCATCTGCTGAATTGTGTGGAATCGAAGCAGGATCTGGGCCTACTTGTGCATTACCATGGCAGCCTTTACAACCACCGCCAATATAAGAACTTATGCCTTTATGAATATTTTATTGAGTTGGGTTGATGGTACCAGCATCAGCGTCGAGCGTCCCGCTAAAGCTACGTAACACTTCATTGGTCTCTGTGACTATGTTGGCAAGAAAATAATTTTCATCAACACCAGCATCAACAGCATGGCCCTGCACACCAACTAATTTATAATATAACCACACTGAATCACTCAAACCTGAAGATTGTAATAGCTGGCGAATTTGCTGATGGACTTCTTGGTTAACCTGATTAACCTGAGAGGAAATGGGATGTGCCCTTTTGGTAATAACCTGTTTATCTGGATTGATTAAGCCTGAATTGCGGTTGTAATAAAATAACTGATTATTGGGTTTTGACTGGTCTAAATTATCAACCTGTTCAAAAGTAGCAAACACAAAGGTTGGATAGTTAACTGTTTTGTGGATAATATGCAGTCCGGTTAAACCATACGGTAGAGTACTTGCTGTAGGAGTTGCCGCAACTATTTCATAACAAAACGGAACTGAGCCTCCAATTGGGATACCTGAATTGGGCTTTGCATTTCTGTATCTGATTATTTCAGCCGTTACGTATCTGCCAGAATTGTATACTTTTAAGGTTAATTCTCGCCAGGTTGCTTTTATTAGTATCGCTCCTTCTTCTTCGGTATTATTGTTACCATGAGGGAAACACACTTGAGATTGATTAGCACTTGTCACAGGGCATTGATGATTACCACCTGCGCCATTATTTCTCACTGCTTTGTATGTTCTTTTTTGTGCTGGTAATCTGATACCCTTATCATAGTAGGAGTTTTTCTGTACATAATCAAACATAGATCGGTTGGCTTTTGCCTGATAAATAAACCGCCTTGGCTGAGTCGGTAAGTTCATCCATATTGGCGTACCCATTGGCGGAGCCATCCCTGGTGCATTTGGGTTACCATCAACAAACATAGTGGCTAAATTTATTTCTGATGTTTCATCTAAATTATTAAGTAAATGAATCTTGGTTAAATCGGTATTAGGGATCGTTTCCCATGCCATAGAAACAGGATCATATACTCCACACTGAGGTATTTTTGGTGAGCTGTTGACTCCCTTACGGTATCTATAATAGGGTAAGCTATCAAATTTTGTTTGATAATTTGGGTAGCTGTAAGACGCCCCTTTTTGTTGAAAACTGACCAGACCTTGTGGATATATTTCTACGCGGTGTTTATAGGTTTGCCATACTAATGGTGCACCCTTATACTGGGTGAAATCCAGTGCCGTTTTTTTTGTATCGGCTCTACCTCTCATTGGTTTTTTGGATTTGTATGTAGAAGGCCAATTAAGTGCAATGAATTCTTCCCATGCAAAATTAGCTAAATATCCTAGCTCTTGATCTGGTGTTATACCTTGAGGTGTTATTAAATCATGTGGAACCATATAAGCATCATTGCTTAAGAAACCTGGTATAGGTACATCATTGCTATTTTTGTGTGGCTTACAAGCACATAAACTTAAAAACAAACTGATGACAATAAATTCAAATATGCCTGTTATATACCAACTTTTTCTTCGATAATACTGATGTGAATCACTTGAAGTAGTGGATATTTTTGTTTTCATGCTCATCTCTCTATTTTTATGGTTAATTTACTTACATGACGGCGTATATTCACGCCTCTATTTTTACCTTAAAGTGATTTTTTAAGGTGTCATAGATCTGTGTAGAAAATCATTTTTACAACTTATTTAAAACCTGCATGCAATCATATAATTTTACTCACCATTTTTCCTTACCGTTTCCTTACCATTTCCTTACCATTCTATAAAATGTTATTATTTGTTTGTA
>JAESTH010000227.1 GCA_016763695.1 Alcanivoracaceae bacterium | reverse complement strand
TTGCAACCAGTTTTCTGGTGACAATAGAGCTGTGGTACCACCTGATTCCATTTCGAACTCAGAAGTGAAACGCAGCATCGCCGATGGTAGTGTGGGTTCCCCATGTGAGAGTAGGACATCGTCAGAATTTAAATACTAAAGCCTTAACAGTAATGTTAGGGCTTTTTTTATGCATGATATTTTAAAAGTGTGAAAATTCATAACAAAAATATTGTGCTACCACCTGATTCCATCTCGAACTCAGAAGTTACACGCTGCATCGACGATGGTAGTGCGGTAATAAAGTGCCAGCATGTGAGAGTAGGACATCGTCAGAATTTAAATACTAAAGCCTTAACTGTAATGTTAGGGCTTTTTTTATGCATGGAGTTTATGAATATATGTAGTCAATTTGCCCAAAATATATGTAGAGACATGGCATGCCTTGTCTCTACATAACAAATCAATTCATATTCTTTGCGATATACAAGCCTTTCAAAACCAAATCAGGGATGATTTGATCAAATACACCTGCATTAGGGTAAATAGATGTGAAACCTCCTGTTCCTATGATTAATGGTTTTTTATCCTTATACACTTGCTGTTGCAGGTTGTTGATAATTTCTTTTATTGCGCCAAGAGAGCCATAATACAGACCAGACTGTATGCTATCGGTAGTAGTTTTACCTAGAGTTTGTTGCTTCTCTATGATTTCGACTGATCCAAGCTTGGATGCTCCTGCTTCAAGAGCGGACATTGACATTTTTAAGCCAGGCATGATGACACCACCCATGTATTTTTTTGTTTTTGAAATGGCACAAAAAGTGGTAGCAGTACCTAAATCTATAACTATAACGTTAGTATCAGGGAATAGATGAGTGACAGCAATAGCATTAGCAATTCTGTCGGCACCAACTTCCTGTGGATTTTTATAACCAATTTGTAAACCTGTTTTAACACCTGCCTGGAGGATAAATGGTTCAATATTGAAGTATTTTTTACTACAAGCTGTTATTGTATATAAAACTTCTGGTACAACTGAGCACAATGATATCGAATTTATATCATTGGGATTAATATTGTTTTCGCGTAATACACTGCGTAGAAAAACACCATATTCATCAGATGATGAGCCTGTTTTGGAGGCCTTTCTAAATTGAAACTGTAACTTATCCCGAATAAAAACACCGCCATGCATGTGGCTATTACCAATATCTAAACATAACATCATAGTAACTTAACTCCCTTATCTTTTGTCAGGATAGTATCTTGTTGAAGTAAATCTATCTGTTTGCACAAATTTTGTGTGTTGTTACACTTTATTGATTCGGATTCACTTATATACAATGTAAAAGGGTGGTTTTTTTTGCAGATATCAGATAAATCATTATGGGCAACAAAATCAATACCATCTTGCCGTAATAATTTATAAACAGCCTTTTGACGTTTTGTAGAGTCATCAGTATTTGTTAATTTAAATGCCACGACCTTAATGTGTAAATTTTTTGACCATTGCAGTAATTGACTGACTAATTTTGGGTTTCTTTTAAGTTTTAATTCCATTGAGTCAGATGTTGGTAACTTTGTTTTTCGACAAGCAATAATGTCCTGATTATTTATTTTAATAGTACAAACAGAAAAATCGCTAATGGCAGCAGCATGGATGATGGTATCAAAATGATTGTTCTGTAACTGTTGTTTTAATGTGTCAGCTAAATCTTTGAAGGTTTCATAAAATACTTTGGAGCAGGGTAAATGAGGTTGAACTGCGTTTATGGCGCCTAGCCATGTGACATGATAGCCAATTGCTGAAAAGTAGTCAGCCACTTCAGCACCTGTTTTACCAGTACTTAAATTACCAATATATCTGACACCATCAACATATTCCCTGGTTCCACCTGCTGTGATTAATATGTGTTTATCTTTCTTGTTAATCTTTAATGTGAAAATTTTGTCTATATCGTTAATTTCCATTAGACGCCCTGTACCAACTTCTCCACAGGCAAGCTCTCCAGCTTGTGGTAATAATATTTTCACTTTCCAACTTTGTAGTTTTAATATGGATTCTTGTGTGGCAGGATATACCCACATCATACTATTCATGGCTGGAGCAATATACATTGGTTTATTTAAACTGAGTGCAGCAACCCAGGTGGTTGTAACCATATCATCGGCAATGCCAGCAGCAATTTTATTAATAATATTGGCTGTGGCGGGAGCGAGGATAACTTTATCAGCCCAACGACTTAGATGAATATGTTCCATCATATTGTCTTCTTCAAAAATAGAGGAAATTACAGCATTACCACTCAAACCTTCTATTGTTGCCTTACCGATAAATTGAAAAACGCTAGTGGTACAGACAACTTTGACAGTATGACCTTTTTTACTCCAGAGTGAAATTAAACCAGTGGTTTTAGCACAGGCTATAGACCCTGACATTAACAATAAAATATTCACGCGGATATCTCCTTCATATTTTTATATTCAATATTATCAATTAATCTTATTTCATCTAAATAAGCAGCAACCAATAATCTGTCATTCATCACTTCAATATAATCTACATCAAAGCCAATCTCAGTTAGTTTTTTTCGCATTTGTTTGATGTTCTTGTGTGAACTTATGGTTTGATAGAGCAGAACAGCTTGTTGTCGTTGCAGCTTATTCAGGCGTAGGTTTCTGGAACTCATTGCTAATCCATCTGCTTCGCGAATAATAGGGCATCCAACGATAACAGTGTTTATAAAAAAAGCACTAACCATTTGTTTAATTAAGGTTAATTGTTGAAAATCTTTTTCACCAAAGTAGGCGTTTGTGGGTTTGATAATATTTAGTAACTTCATGACCACGGTTAACACTCCATCAAAATGTCCATCTCTATAAGCGCCGCATAATTTCTTGCTTAATCTGTTTTCTTGAATCTGAAAAACATAGTCATCAGGATAAATACCATCATAGACGGGGAGAAAAACTGCATTGACACCAGCCTGCTTTAATAATTTTAAATCATTATCTAATGCACTTGGATAATTGTTTAAGTCATTTATACAGTCAAATTGCGTAGCGTTGATAAAGATGCTGACGACAGTTGTCTGATTATTTTTTAATGATTGTTCAACGAGTGAAATATGTCCAAGGTGTAGGGCACCCATAGTTGCAACAAAGCCCAGACTTTGAGTTTTTAATGAAGATCTATAAAGGTCATAAGATTCGATGGTTTTGATTATTTTCATAGGTAACTCTCTTTTAAACTGGGAAATTCAGTTGATTTAACTTCAGCATCATATTGGTTAAATGCCTGTAAAAAAAGTTTTTCAGCATTTAAATATTGGCGAACAAATTTGGGTTTAAAGTCAGAAGACATACCCAACATATCATTTATGACAAGAACTTGACCATCAACATCATTGCCAGCACCAATACCAATGGTGATAATATCCAAAGACTGTGTAATTTCTTTGGCTAATTGTGCAGGAACACATTCAAGCACCAAAGAAAAACAGCCAGCATCCTGTAATGCTAGAGCATGAGACATGATGACTTGTTTTTGATCTTCACGTTTGCCCTGAACTCTATAACCACCTAGAGAATTAACTGATTGAGGCGTTAATCCCAAATGACCCATTACAGGCACACCAGAATCAACAATATGCAGAATTAAATCTTCATTTCCATTTAGGCCCTCAAGTTTAACGGCATGTGCGCCTGCTTTTATCAATGTTTCCACAGCGGTCATATTTTCAGTCAATGATTTTCGATAAGACATAAAAGGTAAATCACCAACAATAAACTTGTCAGGTGCGCCTTTTACTACCGCAGCAACATGACTCGCCATGGTCTCAATATCAATAGGCAAGGTAGAATGATGACCATGAATAACCATGGCAGCAGAGTCACCAACCAATATCATGTCAATATTTGATTGATTGATTATTCTTGCAGAAGAATAGTCATAACAAGTCAGCATGGAAATTTTTTTATTATCCGATTTGAGCTTCATGATTTGATTAATATTCATTGAACTGCCTCCTCAAAAAAATCACCGTCATTGCTGCGAAGGCAGGAATCTGTAAAATTTTCTATTTTTATATTTGGATTAGGGCACTGTTGGGAAGATTCCTGTTTACATGGGAATGGTGTATTAGCGAGTTTAAAAAAGCTTTTATATATCTCTTCTAATGGATTACCCTGCAAGGCTTGTAAATTATTTCTTACAGTTGTAAAGTCATTACGTTGTATAGGTCCTGTAGCAGAGTTGTCAGGATTGTTGATGAAGTTCTTGGTGTTTTGTAGTAAATATGGAAACAAAATAGTATCAGGAAGTTTTAGTTCGTGATTAAGTTGATTACTTGTTTCTCGCATTAAAGTTTGAGTAAAATTACCTGCCATAACACAAAGTGCATGGTAATAAGCTTTATCAGCTTTAGTGATATTAAAAGACTGATTAGTCAATCGTGGGAATAAATAAGAAAAGTCTACCCCATCATCGCAAACAAAGGGAATACTTTGGTAAGTGTTCAAATCATATAAGTTATTTGCAAAAGTCATTAAAGGATGACAGCCAATAGCATTGTCAAGAGACAGGGTGCCAGAGAAATGAATCAGAATTTTATTGCGTAAACAGGAATTGTTTTTGATAAAATAATCAATTGCATCATCAGAAATTAGCAAAAGGATAAAATCAGCATCAGCAATTTTCTGTTGCAATGCTGGAATAGAATTTTTGCGCGTCCAGCTGTTAAACTGAACTCCAAGTTGTTGGAAGTAGAAAGCGAAATGTCGCGCAACTTTACCATCACCCACTATGGTGTATGTTTTTTCAGGTACCTGTCGATTCACAGATCAAGTCCTCATGTTATAATTTAGTTAATAATTGTATTTAAAATAAGTCACCGTTCTAAAGCGAATCAGTGCTTGACTGATAATTATAATCCTAAAACCTGAATAATCAATGAATAAATGTCCAAAAAACCAAGTAATTATGTATTACTCTTATATATTTTCGGATAAAATAAGTTCCTTTATTTTTAACTAAAATTAGGGGACAAAGATGCGTATAGGCATACCTAAAGAAACAAAAACATTAGAAGGGCGTGTGGCATTGGTTCCTGCCGCGGCTGCAGATTTAGTAAAGACCGGTCATGAAGTTTTTATCGAAACCAATGCTGGTATTAAGAGTGGCTTCAGTGATGAAGATTACACCAAAGTTGGGGTAGCTATTGCTGAAAATGCGGAAGACTTATATGCCAAAGGTGAGATGATTGTTAAAGTTAAAGAACCTATTGCTGGTGATTTAAAATATTTGCGTAAAGATCATTTATTATTTTGTTACCTGCATTTGGCAGCAGAGCCAGAGTTGACTCAATCATTATTGAATATAGGTTTGACAGGTGTTGCTTTTGAGACGGTTGAAGAAACAGATGGTTCATTACCATTGCTTGCACCAATGAGCATCATTGCGGGCATGATTGCCACCCAGGTAGGCACACACTTATTACATCAACCTTCAGGTGGAAAAGGCGTTTTGTTAGGGGGATTGCCTTCTACAGAACGTGGTAAGGTTGTGGTGTTAGGCGCGGGTGCGGCTGGTGGAAACTCTGCTGCATTGGCTGCTAAAGGTGGTGCAAATGTAGTGGTCTTTGATAAAAGACAAGACAGATTAGCTGAAATGATGGCATTGGGTCCCAATGTAACGGCTTTGTATCCATATGAAGAGTCTATAGCGAAGGAAATCGCTGATGCAGATTTGGTCGTTGGAGCTGTGTTAGTGACAGGTGCCAAAGCTCCACATGTGATTTCAGAAGAAATGGTTAAAGGCATGCAGCCAGGCTCAGTCATAGCTGATATTTCTGTAGATCAGGGTGGTTGTGTAGCAACTACTAAACCAACAACGTGGGAAAACCCGACGTTTGTTAAACATGGCATCATTCATTTTTCAGTTACCAATATGCCAGGCTCTGTTCCTCGTACTTCAACACAAGCCATTTCAGCAGCAATATTGCCATATGTGCAAAGACTTGCTCAGGATGGTTGGCAAAAAGTAGAATCTTTAGCCAAAGGGATAAATGTGGAAGCTGGTAAAATAATTCACCCAGCTCTGTTATAATAGGATTTATGAAGAAAACAAAGGTATCAGGACATATTCGCAACAGGGTAAGAGAGAGTTTACTCTTTCTTGTTATTCCATTAGCAGTATATGTGCTGATATCTTTGTTTAGTTATAGTCCGCATGATTCTGGGCCATTTTCTGCATCCGATAGTGATATCGTTCATAATTATGGTGGTTCCAGTGGTGCTTTTCTTGCTGATATTTTATTAAATATCATTGGTTATCTGGCATACATTATCCCATTAGGATTGGTTTTTGTTGGATGGCGTATATATAAAAACCACGATATAGATGAAAATATCAGTTGGCTTGATACTGGTATAAAAATGGGTGGTTTTATATCGGCACTGTTGTCTGGTTGTGCATTGGCTTATATGTATATCAATACCCATGACTCCATTTTTACAGGAGGTGGAATCGTTGGGGAAATGGTAGGCAGCACCTTGTTTTCAAGTTTAGGAATTGTCGGAGCAACTTTGATTCTTTCGGCTATTTTTTTGGCTGGCACAACATTATTTACTGGCATGTCATGGATACAGTCTGCTGACCTGGTTGGAGGCTGGACTTTACAATTTATTGCATGGCTTCAAGTTAAATTTGAAGACTTTAAGGATTGGCGCCTCGGCAAAAAAGCCAAAAATGACAGAGAAATAGTTAGGAAAATAGATGCAAAAATTCAAGAGAATAGGCCGCCGCGGAATATTGAACCCATATTTGAACCCAAAGTAAAAGAAAGCAAAAGAGTAGCTACTGAAAGACAAGGTCAGCTATTTGACACATTGCTAACCAGTAAATTTCCACCACTAACCTTATTGGATGATCCAAAAAATCAGTTAGTGGGATATTCAGAAAGTGAACTGGAAGTACTTTCAAGACAAGTTGAATTGAAGTTGGCGGATTTTCGGGTGAAAGTAAAGGTTGTTGGCGTCTTGCCAGGACCTGTGGTTACCCGTTTTGAGCTAGAGCCAGCAGCAGGCGTAAAAGTCAGCCAGGTAGTAAATCTGGCGAAAGATTTAGCACGAGGATTATCTGTAATCAGTGTTCGAATAGTCGATGTCATACCTGGTAAACCATATATTGGCTTAGAAATACCCAATACCAATAGAGAAATTGTATATCTTAGTGAGATATTACGTTCTGTTGAGTTTGATAAATCACGCTCACCATTAACTCTTGGTTTGGGTAAAGGTATTTCAGGAAATCCAGTGGTGGTTGATATCGCAAAAATGCCACATGTATTGGTCGCAGGGACAACAGGTTCTGGTAAGTCTGTTGCAGTTAATGCCATGATAGTCAGCTTGCTTTATAAGGCAACTCCTGATGAAGTGAAAATGATCATGGTTGACCCCAAAATGTTAGAATTATCAGTTTATGAAGGCATACCACATTTATTAGCCCCTGTAGTAACAGACATGAAAGAGGCGTCAAATGCCTTGCGCTGGTGTGTAGCTGAGATGGAACGCCGTTATAAATTGATGGCAGCTGTAGGTGTAAGAAATCTGGCAGGTTATAATCGAAAGGTAAAAAAAGCCCTAGAGGATGGTGAGCCGCAGTTAGATCCACTATTTAAACCTGATGCTTTAATTCCTGGACAAAAACCACCAGAATTGAAAACTATGCCATATATAGTCATTATTATTGACGAATTTGCTGACATGATGATGATAGTTGGTAAAAAAGTGGAAGAATTAATTGCCAGACTGGCACAAAAAGCACGTGCAGCGGGTGTGCATTTGATATTAGCGACCCAGCGCCCATCAGTTGATGTGATAACAGGTTTGATTAAAGCCAATATCCCAACACGTATTGCTTTTCAGGTTTCATCAAAAATTGATTCACGTACAATTCTGGATCAAGGTGGTGCAGAGCAATTACTTGGACATGGTGATATGTTATATTTGCCACCTGGAAAGGCCATACCAGAACGAATTCACGGCGCCTTTGTTGATGATCATGAAGTTCATGGTATAGTGAGTTATTTAACCAAACATTATGAGGCAGATTACCAACAGGGAATTCTTGACGAAGTACAGCTCACTGATGATGGTCAGGAACTCAGTGCAACTGGTATACCCCTGCCTCCAGAAAGTGATGTTGATGAGTTTTATGACAAAGCTGTATTTGTCGTAACAGAAAGTAGAAAAGCATCTATATCATATGTACAAAGAAGGCTACGGGTAGGTTATAACCGTGCTGCAACCATAGTAGAGCAATTGCAAGCAAATGGCGTTGTTAGTGCTCCAGCCCATAATGGTACTAGAGAAGTTTTAGCTCCGGCACCCGTCTCCACAGATGATTTTTAAATAAGAAAAATATCTACTTAGTATATTTAAAAAAAAGATAGTAAGCTTTTGGTTGATAAGGATGTGTGAATGCTTTTATTTAAACACCCAATAACATCCATGTTATTGAGCGCTTATAAATCAATAATTTACATCCGCTTGTTTACGATTGCGAGATGGTTACAAAGATCATTCAAAATCACCCTGAAAGATAAGATCAGGAGTTAGGATTATAACTTTTACAGTACTACTGATAACAGGTTGAGCTACATCTATTGTCATGCGAGCTTGGATAGGCGGAGCATTTGTGGTGAATGAAAAACTAAATAACATACCCCAATCCTGTTCATTTAGTACATTACCCTGAATGCTTAGTACTCCACTACTATGTGAAAATTGCCAGTTGTTGGCATCATTATGTTCTGGATCTACAAAGACTGTATCGCTTAACAGGGCTGATGTTGCTAATGGGATATGATAATTAATAAATCTTGGATCGAAGTCATAATTCTCAATAGCATAATTATATCGATATAAACCTGCACCTAAATCAACAACCTTAACAGCCACAGTGAACTGTCCCTCTGTTGTTGTAATTGTTTGAGAGGATTCCATGCTTGAGATGGTATTTGGTGTGACATAATTATCCAGCGCTGGTCCATTGGTAAAAGTTGGGCCTCGGTTCATATTCCAGCCACCACCAGATTGTACTGGAGAAATGCTTCTGTAACCCATGGAATTAAAGATATTGATATCATCACGTATCAAATACCAGGCCTGCATATACATGCCAGTATTGTTGACATCTGTTAAATCATCGGTGTATACAGTGAGCCTATTTTCATCAGTTCCATTGGAACTTTGTTGGTGATTACCTGTGCAGGGCATGGGATCAAAAAATGAGCCGCAGTTATCCCAAATACCTGTATTGGCATCAATTTCTGCACGTGGGCCCAATGCAAATGACGAGTCGTTATTGCCGACTCCATAGACATCTTCACAACCTAACCAGAGTATATGGCTGTCATTACAATTTATGGTACAGTTACTATTAATGGTCAAGAAAGCGTGTTTTACCCCAGAAACACCTAACTGTTCAAAACGACCATCTACTTCTCGGTAGATTGCCCAGTTGAGAAATGGATGTTGATCATTGTCATATGGGGGGTGATTGGGGCTGGTAAATTGTTGATACCAGGGTACATCTGCTGTGCCGACATTTTTTAATTGAGCAGATGGAGCGACAATAATTCTATCGGTGCCTATGTTTCTCATCCACTGAACAGAACCTATATCAATAAGTGCCACATCAACATCTCCATCAGGTGGCCATACAGGGTGTGTTGCACATGTTGTTCCTCTGAGCTCTTTTTGGGCATTATCTGGTATGGTTAAGTTATTGTAAGTATGGATTTGTCCGACAGCCTGGTTTTCTAAAATAGGGCTGTGTAATAATTGTGCCAGCTCTTGACTGGCAAACAAGTCCATATTGGACATAAGTAGTAGTCCTTTATCTTTATCATATTCGATATGCACACTGTTAATGGTAAATAAATGCCTATCGTTTTGGTCAAGTAATTTAAACTTAACAATATCACTGTCTTTTTGTGGTAAAGAGATGGGGATCAACTTAAATGAATTGACTTTGACCACGTATTTACCATTTGATAGGGAAAAGTCTGAGTCAACTGCTAAAAATCCTGCAGTTACCTTTTCAATATTACCGTATGGCATTTGTAGTTCAAGGCTTGAACTGTGGCTTATTGGGAAAACCAGATGGTTATAATCCCAATGTTGGTCAGAAAACTCAGGTCTTGGAGATATTTGGATGTTCATGTCCTGAAGTTTATTATACATAAACTTCATATCTACTTGTCCTCCAGATGCTTGCCAACGAAAATCCAGCTGTTGCTGTTTATCTGTTGTGTCAAGATTTTCTAACCATGGGCTCATGGCTAAAGATTGCGCGCTAAAGAATAACACGACTACGTGAATTATATTTTTCATTTATATCCTCTCTTGGTGTTTTTTGCTCGACATTACATCAATATTTACTGTAATTGAGATCCGTTTAATTAAGAGGAAATAATTAAAATGTTATGTATTGCGATTCAGTAATGTGGTTATTATTTGATAATAAATATTCTGTAATTTTTCCACATCTGTTATTAAAACCTTTTCATCAATTTGATGGATGGTTTTGTTAACAACACCTAATTCTACTACTTCAACCCCGTGTGGTGCAACAAATCTTCCATCTGATGTGCCTCCTGCGGTATTGAACATTACATTTCTGTGACAAATATCAAATATGCTGTCAGCCAGTGCATTTTTTAGCATTTTATTTCTGCTGTGAAAGGGCCGTCCAGAAAGATTCCATTTAAGTGTATAGTTGAGATTATATTTGTCCAGTAGTTGTTGAAGTTGATATTTTAAGCTAGTTTCGTTTGATTCTGGGCTGAAGCGAAAGTTAGCCTGAATATACAAATCTGCGGGAATAATATTTGAAGTGTTACTTGATGTTTTAAGGGCGGAAATCTGAAAGCTGGTAGGAGGGAAGTCTTCATTGCCTTCATCCCATTTGAAACTGGATAAATAATCAATGAATTGGGCAGCTAAAAAAATTGGGTTGCTGGCATTCTCAGGATAGGCAACATGGCCTTGTTTACCGTGTATGCTAATATTTACGTGTAAAGAACCTCGTCTACCGATACGTGCAACATCACCAAGTTGCTCAGAGCTAGATGGCTCGCCGACAAGGCAATAGTCAAAAGCATGTTTTGGAGTAATATATGGCATCATTTTTTTTACCCCATCTAAAGCGATACCCTCATCATCACTGGTTAACATCAAGGCTATTTTCCCCAGGTGATTTGGCTTTTTTTTAACAAACTCTATCATGGCCAGGGTAAATGCCGCCACGCTGCTCTTCATATCAGCTGCTCCACGACCATATAAATATCCATCATCAATGCTTGCAGAAAATGGTGGATATTTCCATGAGTTTTCATCACCTGTCGGTACCACGTCAGTATGGCCTAAGAACATTAAACTTTTGCCATCATTACTACCGTGCCAGGCAAATAAATTGTCAACTTTGCCGAAGCGTTTGTGTTCAATTTGAAAGCCCGCTTGCGTTAATAAATCAGTTATTAAGATTTGACACCCTTTGTCATTAGGGGTGATTGAGTCAATCTCAATCAATTTTTTTGCCAGTTGAATGACTTGGGACTCAGACATGGTATAGCTTATATCCACTTTTCTGGGAAATAACCTACATGTAATTGACCATTACAGTCAACGATTGGCCTTTTCAATAATGTGGGGTTGGCGATTATTATGTCATTACTGAGGTGTAATTTTTCATCATCGCTGAGCGTTCTCCAGGTGGTGCTTCTTTTATTGACCAGTTCTTTGATATCATGCTGAAGTCTAAAAGAGTTAAGTAATTTGTTATCAATGCCATCAACCCGATAATCATGTAATACACACTCAATGCCGTTCTGTAGACACCATTTAAGAGTATTTCTTACTTTGTCGCAGTTTTTAATCCCATATATCTTCATTAGATTTACTCAGATAGTCAGCAATGTGTTGATTAAGGTCGGTTAATCCTGTCCGACTGATGGATGATATAACAAAGACAGAACCCTGCCAATCAAGCTCTTTTTTATATTGAGCCACTTTTGTTTTGATTTCTTCCTTCGGCATTAAATCTGCTTTGGTAAAAACCAGCCAGCGTTCTTTGCCCTGTAGTTCGTTTGAGAACTTTTCCAGCTCATGCTCCAGCGCCTGTACCTGTTCTACAGGTTCTGGCATACCTTCATAAGCAGGCAGTTCAACCATATGCAATAATAGGCCAGTGCGCTGCAAGTGTTTTAAAAACTGGATACCAAGGCCAGCACCTTCGGCAGCCCCTTCAATCAGGCCAGGAATATCAGCAACCACAAAAGATGTCTCAGAATCAATACTGACCACACCCAAAGCTGGATATAATGTGGTAAAAGGATAATCGGCAATCTTGGGTTTTGCATGAGATACAGCATCAACATAAGTTGATTTCCCAGCATTTGGAAACCCCAGTAAGCCGACATCAGCCAATACTTTTAACTCTAAACGCAATTGTCTTTTTTGCCCTTCTTCACCTGATGTGAATTGTTGTGGTGCGCGGTTTCTTGAGCTTTTAAAGTGCATGTTGCCTAAGCCACCTTTGCCACCGTGTGCAGCAATAATCTGTTGCTGATGTTCGGTTATGTCACCAACTTTGATATCCATTTCCAGGTCATAGACTTCTGTGCCAACGGGTACTTTTATGATTAAATTTTGACCTTGTTTACCATACATTTGCCGGCCTCTACCGCTGACTCCTCTTTCGGCTTCAAAACTTTTTTTATGGCGAAAGTCAATCAAAGTATTCAATCCTTCATCACCGATTAAAATAACATCGCCACCTTTGCCACCATCGCCACCATCAGGGCCGCCTTTGGGCTCAAATTTTTCACGGCGAAAACTGGCAGAGCCACTGCCACCATTTCCTGCTCTTACAACTATTTTTGCTTCATCTACGAATTTCATTTCGGCATTTTAACACCATATCTGTGGGACTCACCCGAATATTTCATCCAAGAATAGAATTTAGAAGAAAAAGAGCAGAACAGATACTTTATTTAAATGTTAATGATGGCTCGGCTAATGTCGCCCAATTAAGGATGACATCTTGATATTGTAGTTGATTGAGTTTATTTTTTGCGATTAAAGTGGCTTTACCTATACTCATTCCCTGGTTAAGTTTTTTTAAAATATGTAGTGCTATGGTTTCATTATTACTGAAATTGCTGAGTGTAACCGCACCTGCAATTCCCGCTGAACCATTTAAACCACCATAGATGAGTTGGTGAGCTAATGAATAATTAGAAGGATTGGCATAATAAGTTGTGTAACAGGAAAGTGGTAAATAAAAGCTCTCTCCATCGCCGACAATCTGGTCGGCAATATCAGGGGAAAGCAAACCAAAAAAAGTCCATGCTGTGGGTGAGCCGTGACCAGAAAACATAATTAAATCTGCCCCAGAATTGATATGATTCAACATGTTATCACGCGCAATAGCAATGATGTCGTGTGGGTTGTCTGTATTATTATCGAGCATGAGTTGGTCTAAAGAGACGGAGTGTTTACGATTGCTAGGGAAAACTGCTGTAATCTTATCGAGTTGTTGTTGGTAGTTTATCTGTTTTATGGCATCTGTATTTTCAGATATGGTCAAAACTTCGCTGACTTTGTTCTGAGCAAAATTAACCGTGTTATTTATTACCAGCGTTAATTCTTCGACTGATTTCACTGCCCATCTACCAATAGCAATATCAGGAACGCCATTATTGGTTAAATCTACATAGGGGGAATCAGTAGGCGTATAATTTATAAAGCGGTTTGTAAGTTTATACCATGAGGGTATGTGACTTATACTGCCGATTCCCAGGTTGTCATGATAATCATAGCTGTCCCCGCCAATAAGTAGAACGTATTCAATGTTGTTTGTGGCAGTGGCTTTTTTGATGTAATCTTTTATCGCTTGAGGCGCAGGAAAGCCATTGCCATAATGATCATATATGGCTTCAGTATTTACCCATTGTGCATTGAGGCTTTTATTGAATAAATAGTTATGAAACAAACTGAGTTGTGCATCTTCAACTTTATCTGGCATTAAGTCTGGATGGGCAATGATTAAGTAATTTGTGTTTTTTTGTAAGCTTGGAGTCGGTTGTTGCTGATTTTTTACTTTGACGGCAAGGATTTGACTTGTGTCGCTTATCCAGTAGCTTAATGCATTTTTAATGGTTGCAAATCTTACGGTGCCCTCATCAATTGTTTCAATATCCAGCTTATACAGCTCACTATTTTTGTATGCATAGGCAATATTAGGGCTTGATGAAAAACCAGTGACCTGTAGGTTGCTGTTGTTATTTAAACTTTCAAATAAGCTTAAGTGAGCCAGGTTGTTTTCTGCTATGCTTTCAGATTCCAGATAAAGATCAACAGAATCAATATGTACCAGATCATATGGGTAACCCGTGTCATTTATCAGTTGTATTTGTATAGAGTTGAACTGACTGAATAATAACTCTGAAGAAAGATTATCTATTTCAATTTCTTTGGCAATGTGTCCATCAAACTCCTCTTCATGGATTTGATGCTGATTTAAATAAATAGCCATGTGATGGTCGTTATTAATCAGTCCATTATTGTTGGTATCATAGCTTCTGAAGTCAGTGACACCATACAGTTTTATTACAAGTTTGAAAGTAGTATGTGGTGTGGTTGCAGGGTTGATAAAATCGATATTAGTGCTGGCATTAGAGCTTGATCTAAAGACTCTTTGTTGATACCAAGGGTCAGCTAAGGGGTTGGCAAAGTCATAATATTTGTTTTCCTCAATTTTAAATAAATTTGGGTACGAGGTTTCAGTATCACTGGGTTTTGATTTCTTACTTTTTGCAAGTAGTGCTTTTTTCGGGTTTATTGTTAGTTGATAAACATTGTGTTTTATGTATAAAGAATCGGCTGTTTTGGGTTTGTCTGCATAAAAATCAATATAGGATTGGGCAGAAAATATAGCGTTATATGAAGATGTGTTATTGATCAGCCTTCCGATAGGTTTTCCTGATAGTGTTAGTGCTATCGAGTTGATTTTTTTACCGATAAAAGCAGGGATTTGATGGGCAAATATTCTGTGCATTCCTGTGTCTGTCGCGTATATATTTAACTTTAAGGTATCAGCAACTTTGGGTTGAGACCAGTTCTTCAGGTTTAGTTTATTCCAGTCTATTTTTTTTGCATTGTATATTGTTCCATAAGATTGATTTGGGTGATAAGGTCCAAAATATTCTTTTTCCCCCTGGGTGTTTATGTGGTGTATAAAGATTTCATCGGGTATTGTTTTAAGTTGGCTTTGTAGGGAATAATAGTTGGGATCTAAAGATGTGTTGAATTTACTCTTGACAGGCTGATCAATCATTTTCCACTGTGAGCCAAACTTTCCCCAGATTTCATAAGCCAGGCTATTCGTTTCTGATGAGGTGATCCAATCTATATTAAAGTTAAGGTTTTCAAATGTTATGTCAACAAATTCGATAGAGACCGGTAAGGTGATGGCATCACAAAATACCACTGTTGCAACATGCTCATTGATATGTGACCTTTCTGTATCATGATCTTGATCTTCATCAATTTGAAAGCCAATTGTTACATCTGTCCCTGAGCCAGTATCTAAAGTTGATAAATTACATCTTTTTACCCAGCCACCATTGCTGCCATTTCTGGTGTTCATTGAAGCAAGAATAACCGGTGCAGAACATGCGGCAGGGATGTTATTAATGGTGTTATTGTTACAGCCATTTTCAACACCTCGAATATTGCCAAAGTGAGTCGTAGCAAAACCAATGCTTGTCCCATCAAATGTTATTGTGCCATTAACACCTCTGGTGATTGCTATCCAACCTATTTCTTCATTGGCGGCTGTAGCGAGTGCTTCGAATATTGTGTTACCATCATCAATTTCTACGAGTTCAATGGCTGTATTAAAGATGCTTGTGGTTACATTTTTTACTGCAGAGGCCATAAAAGGAATTGATGTTGAGGTTATCTGATTAGGGTTGCCTACAAGTAAATTGGTTTCATTATTCATGGTTTGAATCTGGGTCAATACCACAGGGGGATTTGCAAACGTGGTACCTATGTGTATGGTATCCCAACTTGCCGTTATACTGCTACCTGGAATATGGTGTTGTACGGTGCTGGTACTATTAATTCCAGCAACAATGACAGTGTCATCAGAAAGTGTTTGCAAGCCAGCTGTTACGGCTAAATACGCAGCATCAACTGCAGCGTGAGCTCCATCACAGGAAGTGGTGTGGCTTGTAGGTGTACCACAATCACCATGTCCTTCCGTTCTTGTTGGTTCTGTTTGAATAACATCAAACCCAGTGTTATCAATATTGAAGACCCTAAGAGACATAGGTGCATCATTATCACCAGTTGTAGTGACTACTAAAATAGGGATAGTGCCAGACGGAAATGGAATATCAAAAGTAATGCGCTGAAAATCATAAGGGCCACTACCTGTTAAAGCAGGTAATGAGAAAACATTGGTAGATAAGGTTTGAGCAAAAGTAGAAACAACAAAGCAAAGAAGTAGGGTGTTATATAATAAAACATGTAAAAATAATTTATTCATGCTACACCTCATTAAAAATGTATGTATTTATTATAACAAAAGTTTTATTTTATAAACAGATGACAAATGTAAACAATGTTTAAGTATCTCTTGTTACTTTTTTAAATTATTGTTAGACTTGGGATAAATAACAAACTATTTATAGATGACAGCAAGCAAACAACAATTTAATATAAACCTCAATGTAATGAATGTTACTGTTGTTGTGCGCCGCTTACGCCGAAGCATTTTTATGCCAGGGTGTGAGATATTGTGATGTATAAATAACAAATTCTTAAAAAACCTGGCAAATGCCAGGTTTTTTTTTAACTTGGCTTTTCCTCAATAAAACTGGAGTCAAGAAATGCAAAAACATTTTATAAATACAGAAAACTGGTCAAAATCTGAGCTTGAAGATTTATTGACCACTGCAAACACACTCAAGAATCACCCATTTCATCATTCTTTTAAAAACAAATCATTTGCTTTGTTATTTTTTAATCCTTCTATGCGTACCCGCACATCATTTGAGCTGGGAATTAGTCAATTGGGTGGCACTGCTATCATCCTACAACCTGGTAAAGATGCCTGGGGAATCGAGTTTGAACCTGGTGTAGTGATGAATGGTGATGCTGAGGAACACATACAGGAAGTTGCTGCAGTATTATCAACATATGTGGATGCGATTGCCGTGAGGGCATTTCCTCAGTTCAAAAACTGGCAGGAGGACAGGCAGGATAAGGTGATTAATGCCTTTGTTAAATATGCCAGTGTACCCATTATCAATATGGAGACCGTTGTCCACCCCTGTCAGGAGCTGGCATTGATGATGACAATTAAAAAGCATCTTGGCGTGGTACAAAATAAAAAGTTTCTACTGACCTGGACTTATCACCCCAAACCATTAAATACGGCTGTTGCCAATTCAGCCCTGTCTATTGCATCAAAATTTGGTATGGATGTTACCCTGCTTTGTCCTAACAAGAACTATTTATTGGATAAAAAATACCTGGATATTGCTCAACAAAACTGCCAAGTTGAGGGATCGAGTTTTACCATTTCACATGATATTGATGAAGCCTATAAAGATGCTGATTTTGTTTATGCCAAGAGCTGGGGAGCTTTGCGCTTTTATGGAGACCCACAAAGTGAGTTTAAGCAGCGCAGAAAACACCAACACTTTATGGTTGATCAACAAAAAATGGCTTTGACCAATCAAGCCAAATTTAGCCATTGTTTGCCTTTAAGAAGAAATATCAAAGCAACAGATGCGGTGATGGACAGTGATTATTGTGTGGCCATTGAAGAGGCTGAAAATAGGTTGCATACACAGAAAGCCATGATGTTATCCTTGTTTGGAGAAAAGATATGAACACTGCTAGTAAACAAAAGGTAGTGTTGGCATTCTCAGGTGGTTTGGATACCACTTATTGCCTGCATGACCTGGTCAAAAATGGTTATGAGGTTCACTCTGTATTTGTCAATGCGGGGGGCATCAGTGCTCAGGAAATACAATCAATAGAACAAAGAGCCAAAGACCTTGGCGCCACAAAACACCATAGTTTTGATATTAAAGCAGCTATTTGGAATGAATTCGTTACACCTTTGGTCTGGTCACATGCCCGCATGAACAGTGAATATCCATTGCTGTGTTCTGATAGATATATGATTGTAAAGAAATGCTTACAATTGTGTGATGAGTTGGCAACAGATGTTTTTGCCCATGGCTGTACGGCGATGGGTAATGATCAATTCAGGTTTGATCAAACGGTTAAGAGCATTGGTAATTACAAAATTATTGCACCAATAAGAGACCTGCAATCTCATGTGAGGGAAGTCAGGGATTATGAAATAGCGCAATTAAAGGCGGCGGGAATTGAAGTGGGTGCACAACATAAAGCTTATTCGATCAATGAAAATATGTTAGGCGTGACCATTTCAGGTGGTAAGATTGATGAGTTTCAACAGCCAGATGATAGCTCATATCTGTGGGTTAAACAGAGAAAAGACTGGCCACATGAGCCGCTCTCAATAAAAATTGGTTTTGATAAAGGCATAGCCATTAGTTTAAATGGTGGAGAAATGACAGGGATTGAAATCATCAATATTTTAAATAAGCAACTAGGAGAGTATGGGATAGGCAGACATATCTATACAGGGGATGTTAGTATTGGCTTAAAAGGTAGAATTGTATTTGAATGTCCTGCTATTGATGGTTTACTTACTGCGCATCAAGCCCTGCAAGACTCTGTTAACTCAAAATACCAGAACCAGTTTAATCACATTATTGCTGCCCGTTGGGGCGAACTGGTTTACAATGGTTTTTTCCATGACCCACATAAAGCTGATTTGGAGGCCTATTTAGCGAGTTCACAATCACATGTGACAGGCGTTGTTACACTCTATACTGAAGGTGGAAACCTGCTTGCAACAGCGATAGATTCTCCATGGATTGTACAGGATAAAGAGTCTGTTTATGCTCAATCATGCGCATGGTCTCCAGCAGATGCCATCGGCTTTATAAAACTTGCAGGCCAGTCTACAACTCTGATTAATAAGGTTAGAAGGAGCAAAAATCATGCCAAATGAAAGTAAGTTAGCAATCATCCTGAATCATTTAGATTTTCTCATTCAGCAGGATACCCAAAACCCACCAAGGCTGATAAGCGAAAGTGATGGTTTATTTAAATATTTATCGGCACATTTTTCACAGTATGGTTTTACTGTGAAAATAACCGATCTAGGTGATGGGCATGTGATATTTTATGCTCAAAAGGGTCAGCCTGATATTTTGTTCAATGTGCATCTGGATACAGTGCCAGTAACAGCCAGTACCATTGATAGTTGGCAACAGCAGCCTTTTAAATTAACCATTGTAGGTGATAAGGCTTATGGTAGAGGTAGTTGTGATATCAAAGGGGCTGCGGCCTGTTTGATGACATTGGCACAAACAGCTGATGATCTGGCACTGGTCTTTACCACCGATGAAGAGGGTGCTAATGGCTGTTGTGTACAGTCTTTTATTGATCACAATGATTTATCACAGTATAAGCAAATCATAATTGCAGAGCCAACCAGTTCACAGGCGGTGGTCTCTCATCGCGGTTACTTATCTTCTCAAGTTGAATTTAAAGGAGTCTGCGGTCACTCATCTATGGCTATTGCTTTAGCAGAAAATGCCATACATAAATCTAATATCTGGCTGAATCATGCACTGGATTATGCGCATACTTATGTCACTAAAGATAATCCTGCGGGTATTTGTTTTAATGTCGGTGTTATCAAAGGAGGCGAGAAAAATAATATGATAGCAGAACATGTTCTTTTAAATTTCAGTGCCAGAGTGCCAGCAGGCCAATCATCACAGCAGGTGTTTAATGATTTGAGTTCATTAGACGAGGATAAAAATAGCCTCTGGAAAGCGAGCATGATGGCTCCACCATTACCTGCAGATAATCAGACTGAAACAAAGTCGGTAACCTTTTGTAGCAGGCACAATATTAAGGTTGCCAGTGCGGTAGATTTTTGGACTGAAGCCGCTTTATTCTCAAAGGCTGGTTTTCCTGCTATTGTTCTGGGCCCTGGTGATATAAAACAGGCTCACACCATTGATGAATGGGTTGAGTTGTCACAGTTAGAGCAAAGCTATCAGATTTATGCTGATGTGATGAGGGGATATTAGATGAATACTATACAAAACCTCATTAGAGAGGTGCTATTACAGTTGGGGAATTCAACTGAGGCACAATATTATTTGGATCACTATCAAAAGGCCAGACAAGTTAAGTTTGCCGTGGTTAAAGTGGGCGGCAATGTCATCAATGCTCAGTTGCAACAACTGGTACAATCTTTGTCCCTATTGACTCATTTGGGACTGACGCCGATAGTTTTGCATGGTGCCGGTCCTCAAATAGATGCTGAAATCGCAAAACAGCAATTGCCAGTCAATAAGCTTGATGGTTTAAGAGTAACAGATGATAAAACCATAGAAATTATCCAGCCGGTGATACAAAAAGTACATCAGCAGTTACTTGATGCGTTGGCTGAGGTTGATATTAATACAAAGAGTATTTTCAACAGCGTTTTTTCTTGCGACTATTTGGATAAGGAAAAGTATGGATTTGTTGGCAGTATTAAACAGGTCAATCTGGAGCTTATTAATCAGGCCATAAAGAATAAACAGGTTCCAGTAATCAGCTGTTTAGGCATGACAGATAATGGACAAGTGGTTAATATAAATGCAGATACTGCCATTCGGCAACTGGTGTGGGAGTCCAAGCCAGCAAAAGTCATATTTGTTACACCAACAGGTGGCTTGTTAGATCAAAATGATCAACTGATTTCAGCCGTGCAGTTAAGTCTTCAATACGATGATTTAATGCAGCAACCATGGCTGCACTCTGGTATGAAATTAAAGATTCAACAAATATATCAATTATTAAAACCAATGCCAAGAAAATTGAGTGTATCAATCACTTCAGCCACACAATTGGCAAAAGAATTATTTACCCATAAAGGTAAAGGGACTTTTTTATCCATGGGTGAACACATCAATCACCATAATACTCTGGGTACAGCTGTGAAATTACAGTTAAGTAGTTTGTTAGAATCGACCTTTGGCAAAAAACTAAAACCGGATTTTTATGAGACTCTGGATTTTAAATCTCTATTGATCTCTGAATCAGGGCAGGCAGCAGCTTTGATAAGTACAGGTCACAATGGTAAGGCCTATCTCAGTAAATTTGCTGTTACACCTGTAGCGCAGGGACAAGGTTTAGGTAAAGCTATCTGGCAACAAATGTTAAATGCCTATCCACAAATCTACTGGCGTTCCAGAGCAGATAATCAAATCAACTCCTGGTATTATAAACAGGCAGACTGTTCACATAAAAAGGGCAGCTGGATTGTATTTAGCTGCGGTATGAATTTGCAGGATTCTATGAGTTGTATGGATAAAGGTGCACATTACGAAGACAGTTGGCTGGAGAGAAAGTATGCTTAATATTAAGGTTGCGGTGGTTGGGGCCAGAGGTTATGTTGGTTTTGAACTGATTAGATTGATTGATCAACATCCTTTAACCGAGCTTGTTGCAGCCTATTCACGCGAATATGAAGGCCAGTTGGTGAGTAAAATCGTCACCAGTTTTTCTGATAGACAGATGTGCTATTGTGCTGACTCTTTGCAAAGTCTGGCAGATAAGCAACTTGATGTTGTGTTTCTGGCTTTACCGAATAATATTGCGGCAAAGTATAAACAATTATGGCAAGAAATGAGTAACAAGACCTGTGTTATTGATTTGAGTGCTGATTTTCGCTTTGATGATACTTGGATATATGCACAACCTGAAACCTGTGCAGATAAGATTATTGGTCAATCCTTGATTGCAAACCCAGGTTGTTATGCTACTGCATCACAGCTTGGACTTTTGCCTATCATTGATATGCTTGATGGTGTTCCCAATATTTTTGGGATTTCTGGATACAGTGGTGCCGGCAGTAAACCCAGCGATAAAAATAATCCAGAAAAACTGAATGATAATCTTATGGCCTATAAACTGGTTGATCACATCCACGAAAGAGAAGTGAGTAGGGTGCTTGGTCATGAGGTTTATTTTATGCCACATGTGGCCTCGTTTTTTAGAGGGATTCATTTAACTATCTCAGTCAAATTAAATATATCGATTGAAGTTGATGCAATTGAAAATATATACAGTAAATTTTACAAAAGGTATCAATTAATCAATGTCACCGCTGACATACCTGAGGTTAAAGATGTGCAAAATACCCATCATGTTAATATTGGCGGTTTCACCATGAAAAACCAGCATTTGGTTTTGTGTGTAACCATAGATAACTTGCTCAAAGGCGCAGCAACCCAGGCGCTACAGAATATGAACCTGGCACTATGCAAACAATATGATTTAGAGATAAATACAGGACTAACGTAAGATGGGTCATGCCCATCATAGAAATAAGAGTAAAACTATGACAAACAAAAATTATTTATGGAGTGACGAAGACAATCAAAGTATAGATGCTGAACTCATGGACTTTATGGCAGGTGCTGATATTAAGCTGGATAAACATTTATTTGTATTCGATATAATTGCCACTCAGGCTCACATAGGTGGCTTGAAGACAATAAATATCCTATCTCAGGACGAATACCAAAGCTTATATGATTGCCTCAGCAAATTGAAAGGCTTGTATGAAAGAGGTGAATTTAGACTGGATAGTACTTATGAAGATGGTCATTCTGCTATAGAATTTTATCTCACTCAACAATTAGGCGATTTGGGTAAAAAATCACACACAGGCAGAAGCAGAAATGATCAGGTATTAACCTGTTCGCGATTGTTTATGAAACACAATCTTTTTAGCATAAAAGACCTCTGTATTAATCTGGCTAAGCAGCTTTTAGCGTTATCCGAGCAGCACAAAAATACCGCTATGCCAGGTTACACTCATCTGCAAAGAGCCATGCCCAATACTGTTGGGGTATGGTTAGCTGGGTTTGCAGAATCATTAATTGATGATAGTTATTTACTTCACTCAACAATCAATTATATCAACTCATCACCATTGGGCACAGCAGCAGGTTTTGGTGTGCCACTGAATTTACCCAGAGAACAAGTGGCAAATGAATTGGGTTTTGAGCGAGTACAAATCAACCCAGTCTATGCACAAAATTCCAGAGGTAAATTTGAGTTGGTGGTTTTACAGAGTTTATATCAGGTGATGTTGAATATACGCAGATTTTCCTGGGATTTAAGTCTGTTTATGACGCAGGAATTTAACTTCATCAGCCTGGATAAGTCCCATACCACAGGTTCGTCCATTATGCCAAACAAGTCTAATCCAGACGTGGTGGAGTTAATGCGCGCATCTTTGTCAATTATTGAAGGTGGCATGGCACAGATTCAGGCACTTATTTCCTTGCCATCAGGTTATCAGCGAGACTTGCAAATGAGTAAGGAGCCAATGATTAAAGGCGTATTATTGACCAAGCAGGTGTTAAAACTGATGCCAGCTTTAATAAAGGCATTAAAGTTCAATAAAGACATCATGGCAAATGCCATATCAAGTGAAATGATGGCAACTGACCAAGCACTGTTACAGGTTAAGGATGGCATGAGTTTCAGAGATGCCTATGGTGAAGCCAAAAGCCAGCCTAGCGAAATGAGCTATCAACAATCTTTAAATGATCGTGTGTCTTTGGGTGGTGCTGCAAACTTGGGTTTGGAGCATTTGTATAAAAGACTGGATGAGATGAGATAAGCACAGATACAAAAAAACCTGCGAATAAATCGCAGGTTTTTTATTAAGCTTATTGTCTTCAACTAGAAAGTAAAAGAAGCTCTTACATAACCAAATTGACCCTGTGGATCATAGGTTGATGGATCATATCCATTGAGGGAACAACTGAAACATGTTGGTGGTGTTTTGTCTGTAATATTGTTTATTCCAGCTTCAAATACCACATCATGCCAGGTTGGGAAGATAACCTGCAAATCATGATAAGTCGTGCCACCTAATGAATTAAGACGATTGGTGTTGTCAGAACACAAACCAAGCTCCGCAAGACCATTAGAAGATCCGTCAAGGAAATCACTACAAGATTCTGTAACACCACCTATGTGACGCAAGCCCCAGGTGATTTTCCAACTACCAATGTTGGCACTTGTATACAGATTGGAGTTCCAGTTTGGAATGGCAGCATTATTTGCTTCTATACCATCAAGATCTACACCATCTCTGGTAAACTCATCAACAAATGAGTTACTCCAAACAGACTCCAGATAACCCCACTCATATTGTGGTGAAGTCCAGCTGACGTTGAAATCAACACCAGAGGTTTGAATTTTACCAATATTGGTTAAGGTGTTTTCAAAGTTTTCAATATTACCAAACGGATCACGTGAAAATGAAGAACAAATTGCATCACTGGGGTTGGCTGCACAAGTTGTTAATATACCTTGTGAATCAACCGCTTGAATGGCGTCTTCTAGTTCAATATCATAATAAGTGACTTCAAAATCAAGTCTTTCTGACCAGCTTGTGGCTTCAGCCCAACTTGGTGAATACACTATGCCTAAAGTTAAAGTATCTGTTTCTTCAGGTTTAATCAACGGATTACCACCTGTGATAACAGGGATTTGCGGATTAGTCTGTTCAAAACCATCAGGAACGCCACTACAGCCAGGAAGATTAGGATTGGCAATTGCACCACCATTACATGGGTCGGTTATAGTTGCATCGAATCGGCCTCTGTTGCCAAAAAGCTCGCCAATTGATGGCGCTCTAAAGCCTTCAGCAAAGGTGCCTCTGAATAACAAATTTCTGGTAGGCATATATTTAAAGCCAAACTTGGATGTTGTGTTAGAACCAGATGTACTGTAATCAGAACGTCTAAATGCCACAGAAAAATCTAATAAATGTGCGCCAGGGATGTCAGCTAATACGGGAATCTGCAATTCAGCGTAAAACTCATCTACATTAAATGAACCTTTTGTAGGGCTTGATGGTACACCATTACTTTCTCCTGCGACCACAATTGGATCAGGTTGGAAAAAGCCGTCTTTTTTACGGTATTCATAACCAACAGCAATAGCCAGAGGGCCTGCTGGTAGTTCAAATAAATCACCACTAATATTAGCCGTAAAATCAGTTAGTTTTTGTTCTGAACTGTCATGTTGTACAAATGAAATATAATCCAGCATTTCTGGAGTAATAGTACCGCCGCCTGCTTGACCGCCAAATAAATTAAGTGGTACACAACCTGGAGTTGCATTACAGTCATCCAAAGGGCCTAAAGCCATTGCGATACGGGCAATATTCAATGCGCCAGTTTTTAGCTGTGTTGCACTGTTTTTACCATATACGGCATTAACATCCCAAAACCAGTTACGTTCAGCGGCATTAAATGACCCTGTTAAGCCTGTTGCAAAGTAGAAAGTGTCTACATCTTGCTCAAAAACTCTTGGGCCAGCTTCAAGCGGTCTTCTGCCAATAAACCCAAATCCATCAGAAAATAAATCCTGTCCAAAGGGGTTGAAAGGGTTGCTTGCTGAGACGATGATATTGTCAGCAATAGCGCCAGCTTCTGCAAATGGGCCAATAAAAATAGGCTCAGGTGCAGCCTGATTGGTACTGGTACGATTATTATAAAGGCCTTTTACAAACCAGTTAATATTATTGCTGATTTCAACATTGACCTGACCAAAAAGATTGATCCGTTTTGAAGGTGTAACAACATAATTGAATGGGGCGAAATTAAATCTGTCATCATTGGTAAATGGGTGAAAATCATCACCAGCACATGCATTATTGATATCAAAGTTTGGTATGCCAGTTACACCATTATTAATGGTACAGTTTATGGTATTGCCATTGATGTCATTGAATAAAAATCGTCCTTGAGGTGTGCCTGAACTTCCTCTGGTGACTCCTGTAAAAGGAGTGGGAAATTGTGCTAAAGATCTATCAGCAGCAGAAACCTCTTCCTGATTATTGAAACCGACGTTGAATATCATGCTCATTCCGTCAGATTTTTTACCAAAGGTTAAATCTAATGAGCCAGTTTCGCCATCACCATCATCATAAGCACCTGCATAGACACGTCCTTCAACACCATCAAGGTCGCTCTTGGTAATGATGTTGACGACACCTGCGATTGCATCAGAACCATAAATCGAAGATGCACCATCTTTCAAAATTTCGATTCTCTCGATAATACCTACCGGAATGGTATTTAAATCAACTGAATTACCTACCCCGCTGGCAGAACTACCCGCTATCCAGCGTAAGCCATCTACTAAGACCAATACACGTTTGCTACCTAAATGTCGCATATCAACCTGAGAAGCGCCGGCTCCAATTCCGCCACCATCTGGTGGAAAACCAAAGTTACCACTGCTGTTAAATTTAGTATTTAGAGCAGAACCTGATTGAGTTAATTGTTGTAGTATATCGCCAACTGAAGTTAATCCTGAACGATCAATATCTTCTCTTGAGATCGTTTGTGTTGGTTTTATCCCCTCTATCTGTACCTGTCTAATTCGTGATCCTGTTACCTGAACTTTATCAAGTTCAACAGTGTCATCATCTTGAGCGATTACAGTACTGGTATTAATACTTAACGCTAAAGTAAGGCTTAGACATGAATACAGCATGTTTTTTTTATATTTTAATGTGTTCATTTTATAGACCTATTATTGTGAGTAAAAGTTATCTTAAACCGTGGATGGTGCTGAAAAAAACAAACCAACTGAAAAACATCGATCATATAAACCTGCCAGCTTTAACAAATTAATTGTTAACTGATCTTCGCGTTTTGAAAAAAGTCTCTAGTAAATGATAACACCCTTGAGGTATCTTCATTACTTTGCTCAGATAGGACGGAGTTACACATTGAGTTACTTTTTTCTATTAAAAATGACTTAATAGTTATTCTATTCAGTGGATTTAATAGGGAAAAAGAGTCAATGTGGGCTACATTCCCACTGATTTTAGTTATGAATATACCTCTTTTATAAAATTATAGACTTTTAGTGGTGAGCGTAATTGTAGGGCTCAGGGTCAAAAGCATACAAATTTGAAAGTAATTTTAATTGATGTAAATGGATAGTCAAGTGATTTTATGGGAACGACTCTATATTAGAGTTTGCTAATTTAATCTATATAAAAGCTGTTGACAAATCAAAATGGATTTTAAATTGTTATATTGTTCAAGCATATAACATGCTGGTATAATTTAAATTCCAAAAAGCTTCAGGATATAAAATTGAAAAGAGAATGTAATAGTAGTGGACAAGCAATAGGCTTTCCAGTGGACAATTGGCAAGAATGCAGCCGTCCACCACAAACAGACATGTTAGGTAGATATTGCCGATTAAGCCCGTTAAACATTGATAAACATGCAGAATCTTTATATCAGGCTTATGCACATGATAGTTATGATCAAAACTGGACATACTTATCTTATGGGCCATTTTCCGATCTTGTATGCTTTCGTGACTGGTTGCAAGACTGTTGTACGGGTCAGGATCCGTTTTTTTATGTTATTATTGATAATAATAATGATTCTGTCATTGGTCTTGCCAGTTATCTGCGCATTGAGCCTGTAGTTGGAGTCATTGAGGTTGGGCACATACATTTTTCGCCACTATTACAAGGGACTCCGATGTCTACAGAAGCCATGTTTTTAATGATGCAAAGGGTTTTTGATGAATTGGGTTATCGCAGATATGAATGGAAATGTGATAGTTTGAACGAAAAATCAAACAAAGCAGCCAAACGATTGGGCTTTACTTTTGAAGGCATCTTTCGTCAGGCAACTCTGTATAAAGGCCGTAATCGTGATACTGCCTGGTATTCAATCCTTGATAACGAATGGCCAAGACTAAAACAAGCTTTTATTTCATGGCTGAATCCTTCGAATTTTGATTCTGAAGGTCTACAACGTAAGAGTTTAGGTGATAAATTAACATAGAAAAAAGCCATGGTAGTAGATGGTTGATAAATTAATAACTTCCATCATTTTCAAAAGTAAGCTGAATATACCTCAGATAAGAGCAAAAATTCTTTGAAATCTAAATTTTAGAGTTCTGGACTAAGATTTGCCAGGTAATAAAAAGGCAGGGATTGACTTTTAATCGTAAATTTGTTAGTTTAATAGCACAGGGGATTTTCTTTATGAGAATATTCTGGTATTCAGTACCTGAGGGGGGGATGTTTACATTCAGACATGTTTACATCTATTTTTCACGTGATAAATCGTGAAAATTAATCATAGGTAAATGCTTAAACCTAGCTAGCCACTTTGGTCTGTCGACTGGAAGTCTTAAAGGATGATTCTATGATTTCCAATAACCCACAACCCACGGTGAATAAAATGACAAATAAATTACAATACAGAACCCTGTTTTTTTTAATACTGGCTGTTTTTAATGTTTTTGCTGATGATTTACGCACAGCAAATCAAATAGATTATACCAATTACTTCCTTGCTGATATCCGCGATGCTGAAGAGTGTTCGATGGATTACGTAGATGGTAAATTTGTATTTTCAGATTTGATTTCTAATCCATCTATTACCTGTCCAGATATGTTTTCCTGGAAACTATTTATGCAGTCCATTGATGACAGGTTTTGGTCTAGATGGGCCGATGAATTTCAAAATTGGCCAAGCGAGCCCTATCAATTATGCTCAGAAGGAGGCACACCTGGTGTTAACTGTTGTCAACCTGGTGCCAGTAATAACCCCAAAGGGCATTGCCCTGTTTTCCCTGGTAATCAACACAAAGCTCAACTGTTAAAGTTGGATAAAGCATCAAACAAGACTGGAGAAGCACAAGCACTAAAAGAAGAGGTGATCCGTGTAGGGATTCCCTCAATTGTAGAGCATGCTGCAGGTTTTAATGTTGATTTAAATGCATTGTCAAATCGTTTTAAGGCATCAAAATCCATTAGTATGGCTTTGCCTGAATGTTCACAATCAGTAATTGATACGCTTGTTCCTAAAACTTATGAAAGTATAGGTCGTGTTATCAGGCAAACCAATGCTGAGGTAACTGTACGTGATGAAGTTTTTCATAATTATTTATTTGAGAATAATTTATACAATGCCACGGGTGTGATGAATGTATTTAACCGAAATGCCAAAAATTTGAAAATGACGATTGAAGGTGTTAATTTCAGCAATGCACCCTACCACATAAAAAACAGGTCTGCCAATCGTAAAAATCCCAATGCACATTTGGCAAGTGTTGATTTGCCAAGTAAATCTATAATGATAAAAAGCAACTGGATTCATAAAAATCTGGCAAAAATGTTAAATATGAAAGTCGATAGTGCAAATCCATATATCAGTAAAACATTGCAAACAACAATAAATATACCTGGTACAGACCATCAATGTGCTTGGAGAGGAGAGCACTATCTTGTTGCATTCCATATTTCATCGAAAGACATACCACAATGGGTGTGGACAACTTTTGAGCATGTTTATTTACCTGGTCGTTGTGACATCACTGGTTGCAATGATTCTTATGGCTATAAAAGTCCAGATAAATTGCCCAAGGGCGTGTTTGACAATTTTGTCACACCTCATCAGAAAAGTGATCACCTAAACAACCCTTCGATTGTTTTCAATAGAGATTTGCTCTATAAAGTTGAACAAGCCAGATCTCAGTTAACAGATATATTAAAAAAAGTAGGTATTGGTACAGGTGAGAGTACCAGTGTGCATGAGCCTGATGCTCATGATAAAGGCTGGTTAAGCTATCGCTTAAAAGGGTCACAGGTGGAGTTTACTGATTTGATGGGGCGCCGGACATTGTTAGGCAATTCTGTTACTGAAGCTGGTTTTATGGATGGTTCAAGTTGTGTTACCTGTCATGCACGGGCAGGCATTAACATAAGTGATGGTAAACCGAACTTTTTTAAACTCAGTGTCTTTGATTTAAGGCTCTCTGATTATGGCTATGCAAAGAGTGTTGATGGTATTCCTAATCAAGATTGGTTCCATAACAGTGATATGCCTCCGAGTCTTGATGTGTTGCAAACAGACTTTATCTGGGGGTTTTTATTTGCTAAGGAAATTGTACATACAGGTAAGGGAGAGTAAACATGAATGGTTTGAATCAGCAGTTTAATGGATTATGGACTTATCGTAGCTATAAAAATGATACTGCAACCTTAAATCCTGACACACCCTTGGGAGATTTATTATTTGGCATGGGGGATATAGAAATTGTAGACTCAGCTGTTAATGAATTGCATGGCAGGATATTTGGCAGTGGTTGGGAATTAAACTTAAACGGCTATAAAACATTCGGTAACCCCAATGAAGTCAGGTTTCAGGGTCGCGGTATTGTAGGAGGACACCAGTGGGTCTATGATTATGTAGCCTACCTAATTAATGATTGGCCTGATGGAGTGGATCAGGTTCCTGCATTGGTTGGCTCAATTGTGAGGACAATTCCTCACCCCAATTCTTCAGGTGGTATTAATCCAGCTGGAGAGGTGGCTTCATGGATAGCGGTTAAACAAAAATGTTAGTTGCTTAAATGATGGTTATGAATGCCCGTATGTTTTTTATGATCAATATACGGGTATTTAGTCACATTTAATTGTAGTTAATAATCCCTTTGCTGTGCTCGATCTAATTCTTAGTCGATATAAATGAGGCCGTACATGTTTTTTTCTGATTTCAAACTTTTCTCAGATTGCTTTTTATTGTCTCTTATACTTTGCTTTGTTCATACGTGTGAATATGAGTTTAGTGTTTAAAGTTAATTTTATAAATCCTGTTATATTTCGATAGTAATACTATTATTTATAGGAATATTATTTGATTCAATTGCAAAAGCAATAGTAATACTATTATAATTGCGATCAAGATATATAAAATTACTGGTTAAACATGAAAAACTTATACATACAAATTGAAATAAACCCTGAATTGTATTTGAAAAATCCTGATTCTTCAGATTTGGGAAGAAAAATAATTACACACAGCATTGAACTTATTAATGAAATGGGCTTTGAAATTTTTACCTTTAAGAAGTTGGGTCTGTTGATTAAGTCACCAGAGAGTTCTATCTATCGTTATTTTGACAGTAAGCATACATTGTTGCTTTACCTGACAAGCTGGTATTGGACGTGGACGGAATACCAACTTGTTTTTGCAACATCCAATGTCAGTAATCCCAGGGAGCGATTAAAAAAATCTATTGATATTTTGACCAAACCAGTTTTGGTTGATAACTCTGTTTCATATGTCAATGAAGTGTTATTAAGTAAAATAATTTTTACCGAATCATTGAAAACTTACCATACAGTCAATGTTGATAAGGAAAATAAAAAAGGCTGTTTCAGGGCTTATAAAAATGTAGTACAAAGAGTCAGTGATACTGTGCTGGAAATCAATCCTAAATTTGAATATCCACATATGTTGATTTCTACAGTCATAGAAGGAGCACATCAACAAAAATATTTTGCTGAGCATTTGCCTTCATTAACAGATACCAGTAAAGAAGATGCTATCACTTGTTTTTATACAGAACTGGTTTTTAACTTTTTAAAGTAACAATTTAGAGTAAACAATGAAAAATATATTAAATGTTAAACATATAAAGGGTGATGTTTTTGGTGGGATTACTGCAGGAATTGTGGCCTTGCCTTTGGCCTTAGCTTTTGGTGTAAGCTCAGGACTTGGTCCCAGTGCTGGCTTGTACGGTGCTATTTTTGTGGGTTTTTTTGCTGCACTTTTTGGTGGCACAAATACCCAGATATCGGGTCCGACAGCTCCCATGACAGCTATTAGTATGGTGGTGGTTGCTGGCATTGTGATGGCTTTTGATGGTGATATAAGTAAGGCTTTACCCGCTATATTAACGGTATTTTTATTAGCGGGAATTATGCAAGTTGGACTTGGTTTTATCGGTCTGGGAAAATACATAAAATACATTCCCTATCCAGTGGTTTCTGGTTTCATGACGGCCATAGGAGTGATTATACTGGTGACTCAAATCCTGCCTTCTGTGGGGTATTATCCCAAAGAAGATATGGCGTTTGTCAATCAGTTTAAACCTTATGCTGAGGAATCAATTTTAGATAACATCTTAAAAGATGAAGCCGGAGAAGGGATTCTGGTCTTGGAAGACTTTAAAGAAACCATAAGCAGAGCTGGGGATATTACCTCCACACAAATATTAAAAGAGTCTCAGGCGCTTGCCAGTCAAGAGGCATCAGGAGTTATTGGCGCGTTAAAAGTATTACCCAATGCTTTCAGTGCTATTAACTATCTGGAGTTAATACTGGCATTGAGTACTGTTTTTGTGATTTATGGTTTTAAGAGAATAACCAGCAAAGTACCCAGTGAATTAGTGGCCTTATTATTAGTGTCAGGCATTGCCTATGGGTTTGGCTTAAATTATAGACCCATTGAAGAAATACCCAGTGGTTTGCCAGTGCCTAATTTTGCAATCTTCACAGATTTTACTTTAAGCAGTGTTACACCGTATTTTTTCACAGCCTTAACGCTGGCATTATTGGGTGCAATTGACTCATTGTTAACCGCAGTAGTTGCAGATAACATGACCAAAACTAAACACAAACCAAATAAAGAGCTTATCGGCCAAGGCATCGGTAACAGTATTGCCGCCGTTTTCGGCGGAATACCTGGAGCAGGTGCAACAATCAGAACAGTGGTTAATATTAATGCAGGAGGTAAAACCCGCATATCAGGGATGATAGCAGCTATTTTACTGTTGTTTATATTGTTGGCACTGGGGCCTGTTGCATCGCAAATTCCAGCAGCTGTTCTGTCTGGTATCCTGATTACTGTTGGTATAGGTGTTATGGATTATAAGGGCTTAAAGGCAATTCCTTATATGCCACGTCCAGAAGTGATCATCATGCTGGTTGTTTTGGTTTTATCATCAATATGGAATCTGGTTTACGCGGTTGGCATTGGTTTGGTCATTGCATCATTGATGTTTATGAAAAAAATGGGTGATTTAACCGCTAAGGATTCAGATGTAAAACCATTAAGTCAAGAGAAAGCCTGGGCTGATGAAATTGATTTTCCCGAAAGCCTAAAGGAGGACGTCTTTATTAAACACATAAAAGGGCCTTTATTTTTTGGTTCAACCAGTGATTTTCAACAGTTGTCCAAGCAAATTCCTGAGACGGCTACTTCTGTGATAATAAGAATGGAAAGAATGCAGTACATGGATCAGTCGGGTTTATATGCGATGGAAGATATCTTGATAGATCTGGTTAAAGCCGGTAAAAACGTGCTGTTAATTAATATAATGGAACAGCCTAAATACATGCTTGAGCGCATTGACATAATCCCTGGCTTGATCCCTCAAACTCAATTGTTTGATAATTTTAATGATGCTTTATTATGGATTAAGAATGATGAAGAAAAGAATACTAAAATATTAGAATATTTAAATAAGAGAACAACGAAAAAATGAGAACACAAACAAAAATTACCCAAGAAAACCTTACTCCACAGGAAGCACACAGAATTTTGGTAGAAGGTAACCAGAGGTTTGTTCAAAACGTAAAAGCGCAAAGAAATTTGCAAGATCAGGTTTTCGAAACCAGTAAAGGTCAATATCCATTTGCAGTTGTGCTCAGTTGCATTGATTCTAGAGTACCTGCGGAACTGGTTTTTGATCAGGGAATCGGTGATATTTTTAGTGTGAGAGTTGCGGGGAATGTGGTCAATGAAGATGTGCTGGCTTCTATGGAATATGCCTGTAAAATTGCAGGTTCAAAAATTGTGATTTTAATGGGTCATAGCAAATGTGGAGCAGTCACTGCAGCATGTAACAATGTGAAACTTGGCAATATTACTGCATTGTTAAGTAAAATACAGCCTGCGATCGATGCTGTTAATGTGGATATGAGTGAAATGCACGATGATGTTATTGAAGAAGTGGCCCATTTAAATGTTAAACATTCTATTATCCAAATTAAACAGCAAAGTCCCATACTGGCTGAAATGGAAGAGCGGGGAGAAATTGAAATTGCTGGTGCTATGTATGATGTATCTAATGGCTTAGTAGAGTTTTTTGAATAATAGTTTGACGGTAAAATGCCGTATTCTATATACGGCATTTATTGGTTATTTCACTGATTATTTTATAAATTATAAGATCTATAATTATTTGAATTTAACTTTAAAGTCCAACTGTAAACGGTCATAATCTGTTTGTTGTGCTTTGCTTTGATCCATTTCAGAATCAATATAAGTGAGGCTTAGTGCCATGTTTTTCTTGAGTCCATAACCAGCTTTGATGATGTGTCCTTTTGAATCTGTATTACCTCCGGCAAAATCAGAATCATTGAATAAGCCAAATACGGCATCGGCTTCAACATCCAAATAGGCATAACCAAAGTTCCATGAACCGGAACCTTTAACCTTACCGTACATAAACCCAAGGGTATAAGCTGTATCTAAGTCATCTGCGGCAGTATTTTGGTAATAATTACTATAAACAGATAAAGGTCTGCTGGCTAATGTGGTTTTGTATTCTAAAAAGGCTTCAGCAATATCAAAGTCATTAGCAATATTGCCGTTGGAATCTAGCGTGTTGCCTCGTGATTTTCCTGCAAATAAAGGGCTGTTTCCCTGTAGGTCTTGGTAGTCATAGTAACCTAAACCAGCAGTTAACTTTGATGTATCTGAGACGCTGAATCCATGCATGATTTGTCCACCAAATAACAGGGTGTCGTCTGCTGACTTTCGTTCTTCAACAGAAAAGCCAACGAGACTTGCCTGAAAAAAATCATTGTTAAAGTTTAAAGAAAAACCCTCTGGATTTAAATCACCATCCCAGAGAATGGGGTTTTTTGCTGGTCTATAGAATGGGTTGTTCATTTTACCACCACTGAGAGTAAAGACATCGTTTAACTTATAATTGAAATAGGCAAGATTCAAACGTATTTCTTTTGTTGAAAAAGCACAGTCTGCAATTAGTGAAGATGATGCCAAGAAGCTCGAGGAAAAATTCCTTAAAAACAAATTTGACCTTGATGATTTTGCGAAACAACTCGAAGCTATTCAGAAAATGGGGTCAATTAAAGACCTCCTTGGAATGATCCCTGGGG